>NZ_JBQQOC010000106.1:0-219 GCF_052264515.1 Candidatus Corynebacterium faecigallinarum | reverse complement strand
CGAAGAACCAGCGTGGCAGTCTCGCCGGTGCGGTCTTTCACTCGGACCACGGCAGTGTCTACACGTCCGGGGCATTTCAGGACACCTGTCGCCGCCTGGGGCTGCGCCAGTCGATGGGCGCGATCGGTACCAGCGCGGACAACGCGCTGGCCGAGTCGTTCAATGCCGCACTCAAGCGCGAGGTCCTCCAGGACGCGAAGACCTTCACCAACCAGCTGG
>NZ_JBQQOC010000105.1:0-241 GCF_052264515.1 Candidatus Corynebacterium faecigallinarum | reverse complement strand
AGTCGGTTGGTGATGGCGTGGTGGGACACCGCCACGCCCTTGGGTCTGCCGGTGGTGCCGGAGGTGTAGATCACATAGGCACTGTCAGCCCCGGTGGCCGGGCGGGACAGGACCGGGGCCGTGTCCGCAGCTGGCACGGTGGCAGTAGCGGCCGCATCGGCATCCATGGCCTGGATGAGTGCGGCCTGGACCCCCGGGTCGTCGACGGTGATCACAGGCACACCGGTGGCGGTGAAGGAGA
>NZ_JBQQOC010000104.1:0-246 GCF_052264515.1 Candidatus Corynebacterium faecigallinarum | reverse complement strand
GATAAACAGTACGAACGTGCAACTTTTCAGAACCGGTTGGGAAGCCAAACGGACTCGTCGGAAAAATCTGCTTGCCAAGTTATGTTGATAGGTCGATAAGATGTGCGCTAGCTTGCCGTACTCATGCGCTCTTCCTGTAGGTCGAGTTGAACACGGCATCGGCGAGCCATCGTTTGAAGCTCTCGTTATCTTGGAACTCCTTGAAGAGCTGAGTGTCATCGGCGATGAGGCGCAACATGATCTGAC
>NZ_JBQQOC010000103.1:0-285 GCF_052264515.1 Candidatus Corynebacterium faecigallinarum | reverse complement strand
TCTCGGTGAACGCGGTGAGCGTTCAACACTCAGTGTCTCACTTCATGCATCAGACCCCACTCAGTGCAGGTTCGGTAACCCTCGTCCGCGGAGCTGAGTGGATCTGTAGTCACAGTTCTTCCCCGGGTCGATGCTTCTGCCAAAGCATGAGCGCGCGGCGCAGCTCTTCGCGGTAAGCAGACCGGCGGGCCGTGGCGTAGAAGACCTCGGGGTCCCTGGTGATGCTATCGAGCTTCGTGACCATCTATCGCTCGTGCTCGGTCATCGTCTACGCGGACTTCCTGG
>NZ_JBQQOC010000102.1:0-399 GCF_052264515.1 Candidatus Corynebacterium faecigallinarum | reverse complement strand
ACTCAACGAGGGTAGGGCCAATAGCCCGAATCTCCTGGGGAGAGGCAAGCACAGACGAGTAGCCAGCGTTCAGGACCCGACCACTCAGTTCGGGAACCTTCGCCTGGAACCAGGGTGATGCCTTGCCGACATCGTGACTCCATGCCGCGAATCGAAGGATCTTCTCCAGGTCCCCGCCACACCGCTCTTCGAACAACCGCAAGCGGGCAGCTGGCAGGAGTTGTTCCGCCACGGAGAGGATCACCCCACTCACATCGGTGAGGTGCTGCCGAAGAGACAGCGATCCCAGACTCCGTCCCCGAACTTCGCCCAAAACACATCCAGGCTCAGGGCATCTTCTGTACTCATATTGCCAAGCTAATCACGCGTCCCAGACACCATGCCGATCGCGAACCTCAA
>NZ_JBQQOC010000101.1:0-416 GCF_052264515.1 Candidatus Corynebacterium faecigallinarum | reverse complement strand
CCTGACTTGGCTCACGTTTCGGTGTTGTCACGTCATCTAAGTCCGTGACCTGCGGGGCTTCGGCGGAATTCGGCGAAAAACCGTACTAACCAGTCAGTCCTGGACCGGTAGACTCCTGAACATGCAGCCCAGGATCCGCACCGTGACCACCGCCTCCGGGGCTACTGCGGTGCAGATCATCTACTCCTACGCTGGTGGTGCGACCTCGATGGAACACCTCGGCTCAGCCCACACCGACGCCGAACTTGCCGCGCTGAAGGCCGAAGCCGCCCGACGACTCCAGGGCAACCAGCTCGAACTCGGCCTGGACCTCGACGTCACCGATATCCCAGCAGTCCGTGGGACAGGCACCGAAGAGCAACCGTGGGAGGTCACCGCACAACGCTCCGGCTACCTGCTCGACGCGATCGACACCG
>NZ_JBQQOC010000100.1:0-442 GCF_052264515.1 Candidatus Corynebacterium faecigallinarum | reverse complement strand
CTACCTGTGGTCCGGTGTGCGCGGACGTCGTGCCGCCGAAGAGAATCTGGCGGAGTTGGACGCGGCGTTGGTCACCCTCTCGAACGAGTCCAGCGGACGACTGCGGACAGCCGTGCGCTGGTGGGACGACCTCCAGCGCAACAAGGGGGTCGGCACGAGGTTGGAAGAAGCCTACTTCGTCGAGAACAGCCGCCCGCTCGATGCGGAGCTCCGGGACATCCTCGTCCGGGCAAATACGCTCGTCGAGGAGAGCGACCGGGTACTGCAGTCGGCCACCACGACGTTCCCGTCGACAGCAGGGCATACACCGTCTCCTGGGGCCGCAGTGCCGACGGGGGAAGACTCCCAGGCGACGCCCCGTGAGGAGTGCATCGACCAGATCGAGCGCTCCGATGACCTCACCCTGGAACTGGACGCGCTACGCCGGAAGGTCTCCACCGGC
>NZ_JBQQOC010000099.1:0-448 GCF_052264515.1 Candidatus Corynebacterium faecigallinarum | reverse complement strand
GGCATGGGCCGTCGAAGAACTCGCTGTCAACGAACAGTCCGTGGCATTGTCCAAGAGCGGCATCAGCTTCATCGACGCGACCACGGAAATGCTCACTCCACTGACCTGTGGTGCGACACTGGTGACTGTCGGGCATGAGGAAGCCAAGAATCCGGAAGCTCTCCTGGACACAATCCAGCGTAGGCAGGTCACGCATCTGCTGACTGTTCCCAGCCTGGCTGATGCTCTCCTTGATGAAGACTCCGCAGACCAAAAATTCACAAGCCTCACCCACTGGACGATGTCCGGTGAGGCCCTGTCGACAGGAACTGCCGGCAAGGCCGCTGAACGCTGCCCGGGGGTGGTACTCCATGACTTCTACGGGTCTACCGAAGTCACAGGTGATGCGATCACCCACACTGTCCCAGATATTTCGCCTGATGAAGTTGGGGCCGATACAGCGGGCCTC
>NZ_JBQQOC010000098.1:0-466 GCF_052264515.1 Candidatus Corynebacterium faecigallinarum | reverse complement strand
GATAGGTCCTCTCGATCCAGGTCACGATCGCGATCCTCAGTTGCTCACGCGTGATCCAGGAACGCCGATCAAGGACGTTCTTCTGCAGGAGAGAGAAGAACGATTCCATCGCAGCATTGTCGCCGCTCGAACCCACCCTGCCCATGGAACCGACCATGTCGTGGCCGGCCAGAGCACGCAGGAACTTCCGGCTTCGAAATTGAGATCCTCTGTCCGAATGGACCACGCAACCGACGACGTCACCGCGCATCTGGACCGCGTTCTCAAGTGCTTGGACAGCCAGGCGGGACTTCATCCTGGAGTCGATGGAGTACCCGACGATGCGCCGGCTGAAGGCGTCTTTGATCGCACAGCAGTAGAGCTTGCCTTCCGCGGTTCCGTGTTCCGTGATGTCCACGAGCCAGAGTTCATTCGCCCGCGTCGCAGCGAACACATGCCGGGTACGACCATGCTCATCGACCACGGC
>NZ_JBQQOC010000097.1:0-475 GCF_052264515.1 Candidatus Corynebacterium faecigallinarum | reverse complement strand
CGCAAATCGTGGACAGGTAACTAAGCTGCCTCAGGTTCCTCAGCAGCAGGTTTGTTGAGCAGATTCATCTCGAACTCCACCGGCGGAACATAGCCCAGCGCGGAGTGCAGTCGCCGACGGTTGTACCGGGACTCGATCCAGTCGCCGACCTTCAACCTGGCCTCCGCCCGGGTAGGCCACTTCCTCCGGTCGTAGAACTCGGTTTTCAGCGTCGCCCACACGCTCTCGGCCATCGCATTGTCTTAAGCCACACACCGGTCCGCCCGACCGACTGCAGGATCTCCAGGTCGCTGCAGACTGTGAACATGTCATCACTGGTGAATTCGGTACCCCGATCAGCATGGAACACCACACCCTCGGGAACTTCCCCACGCAGTGTGTGAGCCATTTTCAGCGCCTTGGCGACCAGGAAGGTGCCCATGCGTGAGTCTATCGCCCGGCCCAACATCCGTCGGGAATGCGCATCGGTGACTGC
>NZ_JBQQOC010000096.1:0-479 GCF_052264515.1 Candidatus Corynebacterium faecigallinarum | reverse complement strand
GGTATCTGTCCCCTCACCGCCGGAGGCCACCGTCCACATCCGGTCGGCGACCAGGCCGTGCAAAGCGGTGTTCTTCGACGGCTCAGTGAGTTCCAACTGGTGGCGCTCACCGTCGAACTCGAAAGCCGCCTGGTCCGTCCGGTTGGGCCAGGGTGCCAACACCAGGTTGGCGAAGAAGGGCGCCTCGGCGGAAGAACCGGTGACCTCGTAGCCCTCCAACAGGTCCTGTCCCCCGAGGGTCAGCGACGACGGGCCCGCACCCCGGGTCGCGATGGTCGCCCGGCAGTCACCGGACGTGATCGTCACACTGGTGGGCTGCGCTCTCACTCACCTGACTCTACCTAAGTCCGAGCCTCCCCTCGGGGCCTACGCGTTCTTGCTCTCCTGCTCGGCCAGTGCCTTCCGAAGTGGGGGCAGGTGCCTTTCAATGACGTCGAGGAGAGTGTCCGGATCAATGCTGAAGTACTGGTGGACGAGGA
>NZ_JBQQOC010000095.1:0-482 GCF_052264515.1 Candidatus Corynebacterium faecigallinarum | reverse complement strand
CACCGTGATCGGTCAGGGTGGACTGGTCGGTGAGGATCAGGGTCGGGGCACTGTCAGCCAGGATGTAGTTGACCCGGTCAGAAGGGTAGTCCGGATCGATAGGGACGTAGGCGGCACCGGCGCGCATCACCGCAGTCAACACCACCGGCAGATCGCCGCACCGGCGCATGGCCACGGTCACTCGGTCGCTGACACAGACCCCGTGGTCAATGAGGAGTCTGGCGAGGGTGTTGACCCGCCGGTTGTACTGCCGGTAGGTGTAGTTGGTTCCGGTGGCGTCGTCGATGATTGCCGTGGCCGTGGGGGTGGCGGACACCTGATCAACTAGCAAGGAGTTCAGGGTCGTGTCGGACGGAATGTCCAGGGATTCGCCGGTGCCCCACGTGGTCAGTGCGGCGTGGTCCTCGTCGGACAGCAGGTCCAGATCCCCGATGCGGGCATCGGGGGTGTCGGCCATCGCGGTGAGCACCCGGGTGAACACG
>NZ_JBQQOC010000094.1:0-484 GCF_052264515.1 Candidatus Corynebacterium faecigallinarum | reverse complement strand
TCGGGCCAGCGATGCTGCCGCTCGTGCGGGAGCATCACCATCGCGTGGGTATCGCTACTTGCACCATGCCGTCGATGATTACTCGCGGGTGGTGTACTCGGAGATTCTCGATGACGAGCGCAAAGAGACTGCCGCCGGGTTCTGGAACCGAGCCAACGACTTCTTTAGCTCACTTGGGGTCACCGTGCAGGCTGTGATGACCGACAACGGTGCCTGCTACCGCTCACACGCATTCAACAACGCGCTCGGTGAGGCGGTGAGGCACCGGTTCACCCGGGCGTATCGGCCGCAGACCAACGGTAAGGTCGAGCGGTTCAATCGCACGTTGATGAGCGAGTGGGCCTACGCCCGGCCCTATGTCAGTGAGGCCAATCGTGAGGCGGTGTACGAACAGTTCCTGCACTACTACAATCACCATCGAGCCCACACGGCTATCGGAGGTGCGACTCCCTCAGCACGTGTTCACAACCTCACGGGGAACTAC
>NZ_JBQQOC010000093.1:0-493 GCF_052264515.1 Candidatus Corynebacterium faecigallinarum | reverse complement strand
TCCGGTGATCGTCGACCTGAACTGTCCGGGCTGCGGGCACGCCTGCCGAGTCCGTGACCATGTCGAACGTCGACTCACGGACCTGCCCATCGCCGGACACCCAAGCCTCCTGCACGTCCGTGTGCCCCGACTGTTCTGCACCAGTGACGACTGCGAGGTCACCATCTTCCGGGCATCGATCCCGCAGGCAGCCGACGATCGTCAGACGGTGACCCACCGGGTCACCCGCTGGATCCTGCAGCGCATGGCGTGCGACGGCATGAGCGTGAAGGCCTGCGCACGTGGGCTGGGCATCGGCTGGGACAAGACCAACCAGCTGGCCCTGACAGCCTGCCGGCACCTGTCCTACCAGGATCCGTCCCGGTTGGATCGGGTCCGGGTCCTCGGCGTCGACGAGCATAAGTGGAAGCATGTCCGGGGCGACGGGTCCCCCGGGTTCGTCACCGTCATCGTGGACCTGACCCCACTGGTCGACGGCGTCGGATCGGCCCGA
>NZ_JBQQOC010000092.1:0-523 GCF_052264515.1 Candidatus Corynebacterium faecigallinarum | reverse complement strand
CCTGTCCGACCGGGCTTTGTTCAGTTACGGGGTCGGTGACCGGATCCTTCAGAAGACCCAGGCCATCTACGATGCCTCAATGCGCGACATCTTCGTCCCCCTGGCCGTCGGTGCCACGGTGGTCACCGCCACTGACGGCGGGCACAGGGATCCCGCCTATTTTGCCGATGTCATCAGCCGGCAACAGATCACGCGGGTGCATCTCGTCGCGTCCATGCTCCCGGTGTTCCTCGACCACATCGAGTCACTCGCTGACGGTGACGACGGCGGGGAACAAGTACCGGAAGACTTGTTCCCCTCTCTCAGTCAGGTGTTCTCCGGTGGTGAACCACTTGCCGCGGCCACCGCAGTGCGGGCACGTTGGCTTCTCCCCGATACTGTCGTGACCAACGTCTACGGGCCGACGGAAACCACGGTGAATGTCACGACCTTCACCACCGGAATCTCTCCCGGCGTCGACACCTCCAGGGGTACCCCCTGTGCTGATCCTGGTGAGCCTTCCAGCCAGGAAACCATGGTGAGT
>NZ_JBQQOC010000091.1:0-539 GCF_052264515.1 Candidatus Corynebacterium faecigallinarum | reverse complement strand
CCCGGTGATCGTCGACCTCAGCTGCCCACACTGCGGGCACGCCTGCCGAGTTCGCGACCATATCGAACGCAGGCTCACGGACCTGCCCATCGCCGGACACCCAGGCCTCCTGCACGTCCGCGTACCCCGGTTGGTCTGCACCAGTGACGACTGCGAGGTCACCATCTTCCGGGCATCGATCCCACAAGCCGCCGACGACCGTCAGACGGTAACCCACCGGGTCACCCGCTGGATCCTGCAGCGCATGGCGTGCGACGGCATGAGCGTGAAGTCCTGCGCACGTGGGCTGGGCATCGGCTGGGACAAGACCAACCAGCTGGCCCTGACAGCCTGCCGGCACCTGTCCTACCAGGATCCGTCCCGGTTGGATCGGGTCCGGGTCCTGGGGCGTCGACGAGCATAAGTGGAAGCATGTCCGGGGCGACGGGGCCCCCGGGTTCGTCACCGTCATCGTGGACCTCACCCCACTGGTCGACGGCGTCGGATCGGCCCGACTGCTGGACATGGTGCCCGGCCGGTCGGCTGATGCGTTCGGCGAC
>NZ_JBQQOC010000090.1:0-555 GCF_052264515.1 Candidatus Corynebacterium faecigallinarum | reverse complement strand
CCAAGCCCTATCCCCAGGAGTTCCGCGACGATGTCGTGCGCGTCGCGAGAAACCGTGAGCCCGGAGTGACGATCGAGCAGATCGCGAAAGACTTCGGGGTCCACCCGATGACGCTCACGAAGTGGATGCGCCGCGCCGAGAGTGACGAGGGCACCACGCCCGGCCAGTCACGGACCGAGGCGGCGCAGATCCGCGAGCTGAAGAAGCGCAACCGGCTCCTCGAGCAGGAGAACGAGGTGCTGCGGCGTGCGGCGGCGTATCTGTCGCAGGCGAACCTGCCGTCAAAAGGTTCTACCCGCTCGTGACAGAGCTCGCCGCCGCAGGGATCCCTGTGACGGTGACGTGTCGGGTGCTCAAGCTCTCCCGCCAGCCCTACTACCGGTGGCTGGCTGACCCCGTCACCCCGAACGAGGTGGTCGAGGCGTATCGCGCGAACGCGCTGTTCGACGCCCACAAGGATGACCCCGAGTTCGGGCACCGCCTCCTCGCCGACGAAGCACGCGATGTGGGTGAGCCGATGGCCGACCGGACCGCGTGGCGGATCACATCGAGCAA
>NZ_JBQQOC010000089.1:0-567 GCF_052264515.1 Candidatus Corynebacterium faecigallinarum | reverse complement strand
CCGGTAACCGTGGTGGGTGAATCACTACTCACGACGAGGAACCAGGAGGTCTTCCGTGTCCCACCGTAACGCACCACTGACCGCCACCGGCAGGGCCAGGATGGTGGCGCTGGTCATCGAGCATCAATGGCCCCAACGCCGCGTCGCCGAACGCTTCGGCGTCGCACCTGCCACCGTGAACCGCTGGGTCAACCGCTACCGGGCAGGTGAGCCACTGTCGGATCGCACCAGCCAGCCACGCCGCTGCCCACACCAGCTGACCGCACGGCGGGAACGCCGGATCATCAACCTGCGGTTCACCCACCGGTGGGGACCCCACCGCATCGGCTACCGCTTGGGCATTGCCCGTTCCACCGTCGGCCGGGTGCTGGCCCGCTACAACATGCCCGCGTTGGACTGCATCGACCAGGCCACTGGTCTGCCGGTACGCAAGGCCCCACCGAAGCGTTACGAGAAGTCCCACCCCGGGGAGTTGGTGCACGTCGACATCAAGAAACTCGGCCGGATCCCCGACGGTGGTGGCTGGCGGATGTTCGGTCGTGGCTCTGATCAACACCGCGCATCGAG
>NZ_JBQQOC010000088.1:0-606 GCF_052264515.1 Candidatus Corynebacterium faecigallinarum | reverse complement strand
GTTTGACCGGGGATACAACGATGGTGCAGGCAACCCTCCCAACCCGGACGGGGTCATGACAGACTACCTGTGGCGGCGGATTCTGGCCCCCGAGAGTCTGGCCGGGATCATCGAGAATTACGCTCAGATCGTCACTGAGAAGAACCCCACCACGGGCAAGAAGACGAAGAAGGCGATCTTCCCCCGCTACCATCAGATCGACGCGGTGCGCTGCCTGCTCGCCGACGTGACGAAGAACGGGGCGGGCCGTAAGTATCTCGTCCAGCACTCGGCAGGTAGCGGTAAGTCCAACTCGATCGCGTGGCTCGTGCACCAGTTGACCGAGACCGCGTATCACGAGCGCGTAGCGTTCGACTCGATCATCGTCGTCACAGACCGGATCATCCTCGACGATCAGCTATCCCAAACCATCAAGTCTTTCCTTCAGGTCGGGTCGACCGTGGTGCACGCGGACCGTTCCGGTGACCTGCGCCGGGCGATCACGGCGGGCAGGAAGATCATCGTCACTACGGTGCAAAAGTTCCCCTACATTCTCGACGACATCGGCACCGAGCACCAAGGTCGCCGCTTCGCGATCGTGATCGATGAGGCCCACTCCTCACAAGG
>NZ_JBQQOC010000087.1:0-634 GCF_052264515.1 Candidatus Corynebacterium faecigallinarum | reverse complement strand
GCCGACCACTGTCAGTGGTCGTCACCGGTGGGCAACGCAATGACGGGGCGGTGCTGCGTGAGGTCATCGAGGATATTCGTGTGCCACGGGTCGGTGGAGGTAGGCCACGCACCACCCCGGATGCGGTGATCGCTGACCGGGCTTACCCGTCGAGGGGAACCAGGGACTACCTGCGCGGTCGGGGGATCAAGACAGTCATTCCAGAGAAGTCTGACCAGGTTCGCGGCCGGAAGAGCAAGGGCTCTGCCGGTGGCAGGCCGCCGGCGTTCGATGCGCAGGCCTATAAGGGCCGCAATGTGGTCGAGCGGGCGTTCAGCAAGGTCAAGCAGTGGCGAGGGTTGGCGAACCGGTACGACAAGCTGGCGGTGGTGTACCGGGCAGCTGCGGTGCTGTCGACGATTGTTGCCTGGCTGGCCGCTTTAGGAGACACGTCCTAGATCCGCCGCTGCGCCGCTGGATGAAGCAGGAGAAGTGGATTGTCAGAGGTATCGAAGCCATGCCCTCCCTACC
Organism: Candidatus Corynebacterium faecigallinarum; assembly: GCF_052264515.1. NCBI lineage: Bacteria > Bacillati > Actinomycetota > Actinomycetes > Mycobacteriales > Corynebacteriaceae > Corynebacterium > Candidatus Corynebacterium faecigallinarum. The sequence goes on along the minus strand of NZ_JBQQOC010000087.1, from coordinate 124 downwards.
GGCCTCTGAGGACGTCCACGCCCCACCCGTTGAAAATACAACCTGAGTTCACTGCACTCTCAACGCATCTTCGCTGGTTTTACTTCGCCTGATTCCCGGTCAGCGGAACATATTGTTCTACAGG
>NZ_JBQQOC010000086.1:0-663 GCF_052264515.1 Candidatus Corynebacterium faecigallinarum | reverse complement strand
AGGACCCGGACATGGTCAAGACGACCCGGGTCACCGCCGGTGAGATGCCGGCACGCGGACAAGGCCAGGGTGCAGGTCTTCTTCCAACCGATCCCCAGGCCGCGGGCGCAGGCTTTCACGCTCATGCCGTCTGTCGCCATGCGCTGCAGGATCCAGCGGGTGACCCGGCGGGTCACCGATTGCCGGTCGTCGGCTGCCTGGGGGATCGAAGCACGGAAGATGGCGACGTTGCAGTCGCCGTTGCCGCAGACCAGCCGGGGTACACGTACGTGCAGGACGCTGGGGTGCCCGGCGATGGGCAGGTCTGTGAGTCGTCGTTCGACGTGGTCACGGACCCGGCAGCCCTGTCCGCAGCCCGGGCAGCTGAGGTCGACGGTCACCGGGTGGCAGTACAGGTGGGTGACGTCGCCGGCGTCGGCGGCGTTGTCGATGCTCAGGCCGAGTTCGGCGGTTCTGCAGATCGTGTCGGCGACGAGGTTCGGGGCAGCAACAGGCGTGACGGTAGGGTGAGACATGGATCCTGGAGTGACTGATGAGGACGTTGAACACCTTCATCCTGTCACTGCAGGATCCTTCTGCTTTCCCGGCCCCTGACCCCTACATGTTGTAGCGGCCCATCCCGACGGCTTCACACTCGCTACGCACTCCGAAAGGCGAAGGGCC
>NZ_JBQQOC010000085.1:0-676 GCF_052264515.1 Candidatus Corynebacterium faecigallinarum | reverse complement strand
TGGCTCGACGCCCGCGGCGGCACGTTCCGCCACCGGATCCGCGTGGTGACCATGGACGGGTTCACCGGCTACGCGAAAGCCGCGACTCAGCACCTGACCCAGGCCAGGCAGGTCATGGACCCGTTCCATGTCGTCCACCTGGCCATCGACAAGCTCACCGCATGTCGGCAACGGGTACAGAACGAGACGATGGGCCACCGTGGCCGGTCCGGGGACCCGTTGTACGGCATCAGACGGATCCTGTTGACGAGGAAGTCCCTGGTCACGCCGGCCAACGCGGTGAAACTCGATGACGTGCTCACCAGTCAAGCGCACCTTGCTGTGCAGGTGACCTGGCACTTCTACCAGGAGATTCTCGCCGCGTACCAGGCGGACCGTCCACGCGACGGGAAGCTGCGGATGTTCAAGGTCATCAAGGCGCTGCACGTGAAGATCCCCAACGACCTGCGGGAACTGCGGGTGCTGGGGCAGACGCTGTGGCGGCGGCGAGCCGACATCCTCGCCTACTTCGATACCGGTGCGTCCAACGGGCCGGTGGAGAACATCAACGGCAAACTGGAGCACCTGCGTGGCATTGCCCTGGGGTTCAGGAACAAAGCCAACTACATCTTGAGGTCACTGATCCACTCCGGAGGACTCCGGGAGGCGATCAACGCACTCTGAAACCGGAAGAGCC
>NZ_JBQQOC010000084.1:0-722 GCF_052264515.1 Candidatus Corynebacterium faecigallinarum | reverse complement strand
ATCCCCGCGCCGGCAGCGCTGACACGTCCGAGGCGGCTGCAGTCACCGATGCCGAACACATCCGTAGACTGCAACGCGACGTCGCCCGGCTGCGCGAGGAACGTGACATCCTACGGCGGGCCGCGGAATATTTCGCGGAAGAGACGAACTGGTGAGCCGCTTCAAGTTCGTTGACGACGCCAAGGCCGACTATCCGGTCAAGCGGCTCTGCGAGGTCCTGACGATCAACCGGTCCTCGTTCTACAAATGGAAGATCACTGCTGGTGGTCGCCGACAGCGCCTGATCGATGACGCGTTGCTCGCCGCGCGGATCACTGCGGTGTTCGACGCGAACAACGGCTGCTACGGCGCCAAGCGCATCACCGCCGACATCAATGACCCCGATGACGATGCCTCGGGCGCTTGCAGTTCAGCGCCGGTCAACCACAAGCGCGTCGCCCGGCTCATGCGAGCCAACGGGCTGGCCGGCTACACGAAAAGGCGCCGGGTGAAAACCACCGTCGCCGATAAGCGTCGGCGGGTATTCGCTGACCTGCTGCGTCGCCGGTTCACCGCCAACCGGGCCAACGACACCTATGTTGGCGACATCACTTACCTACCGATTGCCGACGGGTCGAATATGTACCTGGCCACGGTCATCGACTGCTACTCACGCCGGCTGGTCGGTTTCGCGATTACCGATCACATGCGCACCGAGTTGGTACAGGAAGCGTTGGTGATGG
>NZ_JBQQOC010000083.1:0-738 GCF_052264515.1 Candidatus Corynebacterium faecigallinarum | reverse complement strand
TAGCGGGCCCCGTCCCGCACGAGAGGATGTCACTATGACCGACCACACCGCCGGCAAGCGACCACGACGAACCTTCAGCCCCGAGTACAAACACGAAGCCGCCCGCCTTGTCATCGACACCGGACGTACTATCGCCGAAGTCGCCCGTGAACTCGGCGTCGGCGCCCAGACGCTAGGTAAATGGGTCGCCGCCGAACACGCCGACCAGGCCGGTGAGCCCACCGGCGAGCTGGATCTGGATGAACGCGCCGAACTCAAACGACTGCGCCGCGAACTCGCTGACGTGAAGAAGGACAACGAGTTTTTGGGAAAAGCGGCAGACTTCTTCGCTGCCAAGCAACCACCGCAGAACGGTATGAACTGATGGTGCAGGAGAAGGCGAATTACGAGGTCAAGCGTATGGCACGCCTGCTGGGAGTGTCCCGGTCCGGTTTCTACGCCTGGGTAGCACGACAGGCCGGACAGCCCGGCCCACAGCGCCGTGAGCGCGACGACCTCGACGCGAAGGTCCGGACGGTGTTCATCGAGTCCGACGAGGTCTACGGCGCTCCCAGGGTGCATGCCCAGCTGGCCCGGGAGGGCACACAGGTTGATGTGAAGACCGTGGCGAGATCCATGGCACGTCAGGGCTTGGAGGGCATCAGCCCCAAGAAGTTCACCCCGGTGACCACCCTGCCTGGTGTCGAGGCCCATACGATCCCTGACCGGGTCAGGCGCGGCTGGGACCAGGGCGGGCTC
>NZ_JBQQOC010000082.1:0-764 GCF_052264515.1 Candidatus Corynebacterium faecigallinarum | reverse complement strand
CCGCCGAGGGTGAAGAAGTCGTCGTCGATGGTCAGGACCACGTCGTTGCTGAGGTTGAGCACGTCGGCGAACACCGCGGCGATGGCCTGTTCGGTGCCGGTGTCCGGTGCCCTGCCACCAGCACCGGCGGATGCGGTTAGATCGGGTTTGGGTAGGGCCCGGCGGTCGAGTTTGCCGTTGACGGTGGTCGGCATCTCATCAAGGACACTGACAGTGGCCGGGACCATGTAGTCGGGCAACCGGTCAGCGGCCCAGTCACGCAGGATAGTGAACCAGTCGCGATCATCACCGTCAGCGTGATCTGTCTGATCGCCACCGGTGGCGCTGGTGCTGGTGGTGATGTAGGCGGCGAGGAACTTCCCGCCGGCCGGATGATCCAGGGCCACCACCGCGGCGGCGGACACACCAGGGTGAGCGGCCAGTACGGCGCGGATTTCATCGGGTTCGACCCGGTTGCCGCGGATCTTGACCTGGTCATCGGACCGGCCGAGGTACTCCAACTGGCCGTCCCGATTCCAGCGCACCAGGTCCCCGGTGCGGTACAGCCGGGAGCCGGGTCCGTGGGGGTCACCGACGGGGGTGTCATCGTCGGCGAAGGGGTTGGCGATAAACCGAGCGGCGGTGAGGTCTGCCCGGTTAATGTAGCCGTCAGCGAGTTGGTCACCGCCGAGGTAGAGTTCCCCGGTCACGCCGGGGGCGACGGGGCGTAGCCAGGTGTCCAGGACGTAGGCGATGGTGTTCGCCACCGGGCAACCAATAGGAAC
>NZ_JBQQOC010000081.1:0-819 GCF_052264515.1 Candidatus Corynebacterium faecigallinarum | reverse complement strand
AACAACCACTCTCGATCGAGAATCCTGGGAACGCAGGGGTTCAACGGATTCTCGATCGAGAGTGGTTGTTCTTCCGCATGAGCGGCACAAAAGTTAGAGGCCACGCTCCCGGGTGACGAACCAGGAGCGTGGCCTCTGATGGAAGGTGCGCCGACCGGGTGACGAATCCGGCGACCCGGAAGTCCTTCCGCTGAGTCACAAATCAGCAGATGAACTGCAGTCCAGGGCAGCGCGTTGGAGGTGCCGCAGCCCGAAATCGACCAGATCCGGTGAGAAGAGGAAGCCGGAGTGGACGGGTTCGGGCCGAACCCTGGGTTTCACCTGCTGTTGCGACTGATCCACAACTGCAGTGCGTCGAGGTGACTAGCCTTCGACACATCCATGAGGTTAGCGAGACCTAAACCTCAGTGTCAACAATTACGCAACATCAGTGTTTCTTTAATGTCCCATAGCGCACCACTTAGCGCTGTGACCTGCAGATATTTTTGACAACATCACCAAGTTCTCCAGCACCCCCGCACCCCTCCCCCGCGGACCTCCGCTACGTCGGCGCTTGCGTCGACACGAGGAGAAAACTGCGGCGATCCCCCTGCCAAAGTTGGACTACCGCACCCTGCCGCAGTTAGTATGAAAATGTAACAAGCAAGAGATGTGGGTCACAGCCCCCCGCTTCCTGCTGATCCACCCCACAGGACGGCCCTGGGTGAGATAATCGTCTCATCACAGCCGAGGCCACGAATACCAAGAAGGACACCATGAAGAACTTCCTCCCCCGCACCATCTTCGAAGAAGAGCACGACATGTTCCGGGACACCTGCA
>NZ_JBQQOC010000080.1:0-830 GCF_052264515.1 Candidatus Corynebacterium faecigallinarum | reverse complement strand
CGGCGTCGACGAGCACAAATGGAAGCATGTTCGCGGTGACGGCACGCCGGGCTTCGTCACCGTGATCGTCGACCTGACCCCACAGGTCGACGGTGTCGGGCCGGCACGCCTGCTGGACATGGTGCCCGGCCGGTCGGCCGATGCGTTCGGTGACTGGCTGGCCGCCAGGCCGAAGCGGTTCCGCGACACGGTGAAGACTGTGACGATGGACGGCTACTCCGGCTACGCGAAAGCAGCATCAGAGCAGGTAGGCAAAGCACGGCAGGTAATGGATCCGTTCCATGTGGTGCATCTGGCCGCCGGCAAGTTGGATCTGTGCCGCCAGCGGGTCCAGAACGAGACGTTGGGCCACCGGGGCCGTAAAGGTGATCCGTTGTACGGGATCCGCCGGTTGATGTTGACCCGCCGGAGTCTGGTCACCCCTGCCCGTGCGGAACGTCTCGATGAGGTGTTGACCGCCGAGGAGCACGTGGCGGTGCAGTTGACCTGGGACTTCTACCAGGAGATCATCGCCGCCTACGACGAGCCGGTGGCCGGGGACGCCAAGTTGAGGATGTTCAAGCTGATCAAGAGGATCAGGTCCGGGGTACCCAGGGGGCTGGGGGAGCTGGCGACGTTGGGGCGGACCCTGTGGCGTAAGCGGACCGCAATCCTGGCGTACTTCGATACCGGCGCATCCAACGGGCCGGTCGAGGCGATCAACGGACGGTTGGAGCACCTACGCGGGATCGCGTTGGGGTTCAGGAACCTGGAACACTACATCTTGAGGTCACTGATCCACTCGGGAGGACTCCGCGGAGCAGTTGACGCACTCTGAAAGGCGAAGAGCC
>NZ_JBQQOC010000079.1:0-942 GCF_052264515.1 Candidatus Corynebacterium faecigallinarum | reverse complement strand
CGGTAGACCCAGTATGCGCATCATTGTGCGTGTCGAGTACCCGTCTGCCGGGTGTAACCTGCGGGTCACTGATGTGGACGGTCGGCGGGTCACCGCGTTTGCCACCAACCAGACCGGGGATGTAACCACCCTGGACCTGCGCCACCGGGCACGCGGGCGCTGTGAGCAGCAGATCAAGAACACCAAGGACACCGGCCTGGCGAACATGGGCGCACCAGTCCTTCGACGCCAACCGGATCTGGTGTGCCACGGTGGTGCTGGCGACGTGTCTGTCCCACTGGTCGGAGATGTTGGGGGCGGACCCGGCGGCATTGGCCGCGGCGAAGAAGGAGGCCTCGCTGTGGCGGACGGGGATCCGCACCCGCGGGAAACCCCGGACGGGACTCCGATTCCGGTGCCCAGACCGTCGGCGAAACACAAGTGGTGGTTGTGGGAACCCAAGACGTGGCGGGCGAAGATGGGGTCGATCGCTGCCCTGGTCACCCGGCATGCCCGGCGGTTGACGGTGCGGTTTGATGAAGCGATGGAGTACACCGGCACGCTGATAGCGGCGATCACGAGGATCCGGTCACTGAGTTTCATATAGACCGGCACTGGTCAGCACCGGCCAGCGACCACGCCGCTGTAGGCACCGCGTTCTGTGATTTTCTCCTGCTTCGTATCCGCCCCACGACCCCGAGGACCTTGGACCCCAGCTTCACCCCCGGCACTGGGTCACCACCGCCGGAGGTTCGGTCATGCCTGCGGGTAGGCTGGGCCTCGTTCAGCGGTGTGGGGCCCGCTGGAGGGGTTGTGGATAACTCCCATGAAAAATCCGGGCTAGACACACACCCGTGCGCAGGTAAATCCGCCATCCGTGCAGGAAGATGACGTGTTCCGTGTGTCTATGCGACCACAATTACGCGGAACTCCGGTCCGAACCGCCCGAACCCGGGTCTACCA
>NZ_JBQQOC010000078.1:0-980 GCF_052264515.1 Candidatus Corynebacterium faecigallinarum | reverse complement strand
CTGATGATCCTTGGGATCGTCGGCGGCCGGGGCCTTCAGTCGTTTCTGGGGGGGTCGGTTTTGTGGGGCATGTGGTGCGTGTGGGTTGTCGGTTTCAGGTCGTGGTTTCCGACTGTGTTTCCACGACCTGGAACCGAGAACTCCAGTCGGATGTCTAACCCAGCAGCCCTTCCCGAAGCGCCCGCAGGACCGCATTCATCCGGTCCCGGGCACCAAGCTTCATCAGGATCGCCGACAGGTGGTTCTTCACCGTCCCCTCCGCCAGGTGGACGATCTCGCTGATCTGACGGTTGCCGTATCCCTCGGCCACCAGGCGGAGCACCTCGATCTCGCGCTCGGTCAGCTCCTGTACGTCGACCTCCTCGGTGCCGGCTGGTTTGGGGGAGGTCCGCATGGCCCGCAGCAGCCGGTCAGTGATCGACGGGGCGATCAGCGTGCCGCCGCCGGCCAACGTCCGCACCGCGGTGGAGAGCTGGTCGACGGTGACGCCTTCAGCATGTAGGCTCGCGCCCCGTGGCGCAGTGCGTCCAGCATGAGATTGTCGTCGTCGAAAGTGGTCAGCACCAGGACAGGGACGTCGGTGTCGGACGGATCCTCCGCCACTGTCGCCGCGTCCGAACCCGCCGTCTTGTCGGGGGACGCCACTTCCCGGAGGAACCACAGGCCGTCGTACTGCGGCATCCGAAGATCCAGCAGCACCACGTCCACCTCGATCTCGGACAGCTTGTCGAGGGCCTCCTTGCCGTCGCCCGCCTCTGCGATGACATTGATGCCACCGATCTCCAGCAAAGTGCGGATGCCCTGACGGACCAGCGTCTGATCATCGACGACCATGACCCGCACTGCGCCAGTGACGTCGTTCGCGTCGTTGGTCTCACTCATCATCGCGTCCCCCCCTCGCCGGACATCCCTGTGCCGGTCATCCCCGCACCGGCCACCTCCGTGCCGACCCGCACTGGGTCGTCCGATACCGGACGAGG
>NZ_JBQQOC010000077.1:0-1112 GCF_052264515.1 Candidatus Corynebacterium faecigallinarum | reverse complement strand
AGTATGATGCGGCATATGATGAAATGATACGCGACGCTAGGGCGAGGGGCTTGGTGGATAATAGTTCTATAGTCGACTAGTGCCAAAAGGAGAGAGGGTTAGCGAGATGGATTTTTCAGAAGTTTGCAATGTGGGGGTTCGTCCTAGCGACCCTGAGGATCACGGTCGTAGTGAGATTGGCGTTTCCTCTAAAGGCCGACCTGTTGGGGCTATTGAAGTCGGCGGTGCAGTTAGAGACGTGACGCTTATGTTCGGTGGCGGGACGGTATACGAGGTGGAGTTAACCACTCTCTTGCCAGGAGATACATTTCAAGGAGTACCCCTTACCGGATCTCCGGATACTTTCGTGGAAAACCTACGAAGTAAAGGATACGCCGTCGAGTTCGACTTCGACAATATCGAGATTAGTTCTCCCCCGATAGGATTCTTCGTAGTTGAAGAGCAGGTCTCGAGTATTTGCTGGAGAATGCCTAGGGGGTAAGGGCCGGTGACCACTCAGGTTGCATCTATTTATCGCCGTCCAGTATTCGAATGATGTATTTGTTCGATTAACTTATCCGTAAGGCGATTTTGTTGTTCCGCTGTAGGCACTGGTGTATTTTTCTGAATTACGTTCATAACATAACGATGTTTATGCTTGATTGCATTCGTTTCAATGCCGTCAAACGTTATCACATGTCTGCTTCTTTAGATAGCGCCCCGACCTACATTCCAACTTTAACTATGACGAAAGTTGAAGGATCCAATGAAATTCTTCCCTTCCTCTCCTTTCTGCTCCCGGCTCGCGCTGGCCGCGGTCGTGAGCAGCAGTCTTCTCGGCGTGCCTGCGTGCGGTGATGACGCGCAGACTTCAGGGTCCGAGACAAGCGCGGCTGACACCAGCTCCGCGGTGGAACTCCCGGATGCCGGGCACCCCGCCTCGACGGCACCAGCAGACCTAACCCGGATTTTTCACCGAGCAGGTTCAGCTGCTTGATCTCGGGTCCAGCAACGCTGACCTGCGCCTGATCCTATCGAGGGCGCGCGACACCGACGGCGGCTGTTTGAACCAGTGCCGGGAACTGGGGTCCAGGGAAACTCGTGGGGACAGGGACAGGGAAGACAGTCAAACG
>NZ_JBQQOC010000076.1:0-1238 GCF_052264515.1 Candidatus Corynebacterium faecigallinarum | reverse complement strand
CAACATCACCCACCTCTACTGTCATCCGGTGACCGTCGACCTCAGCTGCCCACACTGCGGACACGCCTGCCGAGTTCGCGACCATATCGAACGCAGGCTCACGGACCTGCCCATCGCCGGACACCCAAGCCTGCTGCACGTCCGCGTACCCCGGTTGGTCTGCGTCAATGACGACTGCGAGGTCACCATCTTCCGGGCCTCGATCCCACAAGCCGCCGACGACCGTCAGACGGTAACCCACCGGGTGACCCGCTGGATTCTGCAACGCATGGCGGCTGACGGCATGAGCGTGAAAGCCTGCGCCCGCGGGCTGGGCATCGGCTGGGACAAGACCAACCAGCTGGCCCTGACAGCCTGCCGGCACTTGTCCTACGGAGATCCCACCCGACTGGACCGGGTCCGGATCCTCGGCGTGGACGAGCACAAATGGAAGCACGTCCGCGGCGACGGGTCCCCCGGGTTCGTCACCGTCATCGTGGACCTGACCCCACTGGTCGACGGGGTAGGCTCGGCCCGGCTCCTGGACATGGTGCCCGGCCGCAGTGCCGACGTCTTCGGCGACTGGCTCGATGCCCGCGGCAGCACGTTCCGCCACCGGATCCGGGTCGTGACCATGGACGGGTTCACCGGCTACGCGAAAGCCGCGACCCAGCACCTGACCCAGGCCAGGCAGGTCATGGACCCTTTCCATGTCGTCCACCTGGCCATCGACAAGCTCACCGCATGCAGGCAACGTGTACAGAACGAGACGATGGGCCACCGCGGACGGTCCGGGGACCCGTTGTACGGCATCAGACGGATCCTGTTGACCAGGAAGTCGCTGGTCACCCCGAAAAACGCGGTCAAGCTCGATGACGTGCTCACCAATGATGCGCACCTTCCGGTGCAGGTGACGTGGCACTTCTACCAGGAGATCATCGCCGCGTATCAACAGGACCGTCCCCGGGACGGGAAGCTGCGGATGTTCAAGGTGATCAAGGCGCTACACGTGAAGATCCCCAACGACCTGCGGGAACTGCGGGTGCTGGGCCAGACGCTGTGGCGGCGACGAGCCGACATCCTCGCCTACTTCGACACCGGTGCGTCCAACGGGCCGGTGGAGAACATCAACGGCAAGCTGGAGCACCTGCGCGGTATCGCGTTGGGGTTCAGGAACAAGGCCAACTACATCTTGCGGTCACTGATCCACTCGGGAGGGCTCCGCGGGGCAATCAACGCACTCTGAAACCGGAAGAGCC
>NZ_JBQQOC010000075.1:0-1243 GCF_052264515.1 Candidatus Corynebacterium faecigallinarum | reverse complement strand
GGATGTCTTTCATGCCCAAACGCTATCCCCCAGAGTTTCGTGACGACGTCATCGCCGTGGCCCGAGCAGCTCAGAAAGCCGGCACACCCTTGACCCACGTCGCCGCGGACTTCGGTATCACCTCGTCGTGTCTGCGGCGCTGGCTGCGACTCGAGGCTGGTTCTGCCGCCTCCACGGCAGGAGATCAGGCTGATCTGGCTGCTGAGAACCGTCAGCTCAAAGCCCAGCTGCGCAGGGTCGAGCAGGAACGCGAGATCCTACGACGGGCTGCGGCGTACTTCGCCAAGGACGTCAACCCAAAATGATGTTCCCCTTCGTGGCCGATCTCGCCGCGGAGGGGATTGCCGTGGCAGTGACCTGCGCTGTGCTGGGACTGTCCCGGGCGTCGTACTACCGGTGGCGGCTCCGGCCGGTCACCGACGCTGAGATCACCGAGGCCTACCGGGCTAATGCCCTGTTCACCGCACACGCCCGGGACCCGGAGTTTGGGTACCGACTGCTGGCTGATCAGGCCCGGGAGGTCGGTGAGGCGATGGCCGATCGCACGGCGTGGCGGATCACCTCGGCCAACCGGTGGTTCAGCGTGTTCGGCAAGAAACGACGCCGTGGTGCCCGTCGGCCGGGCCCGGCGGTGCACGACGATCTGTGCACCGTCACCGACGCCGACGGACGTGTGCGCCACCGGTTCAGCGCCACGGCGGCGAACCGGTTGTGGCTCACCGACATCACCGAGCACCCCACAAAGGAGGGGAAACTGTATTGCTGTGCGATCAAAGACGTCTTCTCCGGCCGGATCGTCGGGTACGCCATCGACTCACATATGCACGCTGATCTGGCGGTACGGGCCTTGGACAACGCCGTGGCGATCCGCGCTGGTGCCGGTGAGGTTACCGGATGTGTGGTGCATAGCGACCGCGGATCCCAGTTCCGCAGCGGGGACTACCTCACCGCCCTGAAGCGCTACCGGATGGTCGGCTCGATGGGCAGAGTGGCTTCCTGTGGTGACAATGCGGCGATGGAGTCGTTTTTCGCCCTGCTGCAGAAAAACGTGCTGGACCGGCGGGTCTGGGACACCCGGGAGTCGTTGCGGGTGACGATCGTCACCTGGATTGAGCGCACGTATCACCGTCGTCGTCGGCAAGTGGGTCTGGGACGGTTGACCCCGGTGGAGTACGAGACCATGATGAAAACACCTGCCATCACGGCAGCGTAACCAACCTGTCTCAGATCATGCAGCAGACCC
>NZ_JBQQOC010000074.1:0-1264 GCF_052264515.1 Candidatus Corynebacterium faecigallinarum | reverse complement strand
CCTATAGGGCAATCGGCCTGGACGTTGCTGCCGACAATGATGACGTGTTCGCTGGCCTGGTCACCGCCCGGATCCTGCAGCCAGGCTCGAAGTACGACTCCATCCGTGTGCTGGCCGAAGCCGGAGCAACCTCGGCGAGTTACTCGACGATTAAGCGCCGACTGCCTCGCTACGCCACTGACGAGTTCCGCGACGCGGTCACCGCCGTGTGCGCTGATCATGCGGGCATCGGGCCGACGTCACTGGTGCTCTACGACGTAACCACCCTCTACTGGGAAGCTGACGAAGGTGACGGGTTCCGTGAGCCCGGGTTCAGTAAGGAGCGCCGGATTGATCCGCAGATCACCGTCGGCATGCTCACTGACGTGAACGGGTTCCCACTGCGCATCCAGGCTTTTGAAGGGAACAGGGCGGAAACGAAGACGTTCCTTCCCTCGGTGGAAGCGTTCATGGACACCTACGACCTGCATGACGTCACCGTCGTCGCCGACGCCGGGATGATCAGTGAGGCCAACCGGCGGGACCTGGACGCCGCCGGCCTGTCATATGTCCTGGGTGGCAAGACCAGGGAGTTGCCGTACCCGATCTGGAAGTGGCGCAACGACCATCCCGGGGTCGAGTACACCCACGATCAGATCTGGGTCAGCCGGGATCCCGGCGACCCGGCCAAGGGGATCCGACCGTCACGGACGATCTACCACTACTCCGCCGACCGAGCCCGCCGGACCGTCAAGGGGATTGACGAGTCACTGCGCAAGGCCCGCAACATCGCAGAAGGAAAGACCCCGGTCAAGCGCAACCGGTACGTGAAAATGGGAAAGACGACCAAGGAAGTCAACCTCGAACTCGCTTCCCAGCACCGCGAGCTGGCAGGGATCAAAGCCTACGTGACCAGCAGGTTGGATGAGGATCCGATGGTGATCATCGGCTACTACCGGCGGTTGTTTCAGATTGAGCGGTCATTCCGGATGGCGAAGTCGGATCTGAAGGCCCGACCGATCTTCCACACGCTCAAGCAGTCGATTGATGCTCACCTGACGGTGGTGATGGCGGCGTTGGCGGTGGGTCGTTGGCTGGAGTCGGCATCGGGGTGGTCGTTGAAGAAACTGGTGCAGACGCTGCGTGGTTACCGGGAGATGCGGATCAATGTCGGCGGGCACGAGGCGGTCGCGGCGGTGCCGCTACCGCCGGAGTTAGTAGAAATCGTGAGCGATATTCGGCGCCGTGCCGTGGGAACACCGTACTAATCTGAGCCAAGTCAGGT
>NZ_JBQQOC010000073.1:0-1312 GCF_052264515.1 Candidatus Corynebacterium faecigallinarum | reverse complement strand
CCTAACCTGCTGTGATCCACACCACCAAACTAGCTCAGCGAATCATGATGACACAATATTATACGTACACTTCTTATATTTTATTCGGAAATCTTGCAGGTCACATTTAACCCGTATAACGTGGTTCAGCAAATGACCGCCCAAGAAGAGGAACCGAAAATGAAGAAGAAACTAGCGGCAGTTGCAGCGTTGACTTCTTTGGTGGGCGGCCTAGCCGCCTCCCCCAGCTACGCCTCCACAGCCGAGCCATCAGGATTCGAAACAGGTGCAGTTGTTCAACTCGTCGACCTGGACAATCCCTCCGAGAGTACCCCGGAAGCTTTCGCCACAGCACCCAGTTGCGTGGTGTCATATAAAGAATTGGGCGCGGTACAGGTCGAAAACAACTGCGGCATGGACCTTCGAGTGAAGGTAATCATCGCCTTTGGGCCTGATTCCGCTTGCAAGAATGTCGTGGCAGGAACCAGGACAAACATTCACTTCGCCGGAGCACTGAAGATTGACAGAGTGGAGTTGTGCTAATGTTCCTCCCGAAAAAGGCAATGAAGCCCCTCGCCGCAGTAGGCCTATGCGCCTCGTTGACCTGCGGCGGAGCCGCCACCGCCCTTGGATCACCCGCAACTACCGACACAGCTGCAAATCCAACAGCCAGCACTCTGGAAAAACCAAGCAATCCTGTTGAGACACAGGACGACTGGGATAACGTCCTCAACTTCTTCGACACCGAGAATCAGTGTCTGACACATAAGGATATCCTCGAGGCAGCCAACCCAACCTGGGGTAAGCTAAGGTGCATTTACAAGCCACTAGAAGCGCAACCGTGGTGGTTAGTCCGAAATGGGTAATTGGAACCCGGGAGACCCGGCCCCCTCGATAATTCGCCCCGTGCCCTCCGGAAGCATCCCCCTTGAATCCGTAAAAGAATCAGCAAAGGGTGTTTTTGAAGAATGGAGCGGATCGAAAATATCACCCGATGAATCAGGTGTCGAACTATGGTCGCGGAGCACCATAGACTCAATCGAAAAGAAAACTTTCCCCTCGAGCGATGAGGATGAGGTCAACAGGGCAGCTCTACTCATTGGGGAGATTATTGTACGGGAAACAGGAAGCGAATGGTCCTCCTACACTTCAAAGGACGATAGCACCGGAGAAAGCGTGGACTTCTTTGGGGTAACCCAAGGAGGTGACGGAGGCTTATCGGCGGTAGGGAACTGGGCCCGTATGGCAAATGATGGGAGGTTACCTGGACCGCTTTCCGATCTCGTTATCTCAAGTTTCCCGAAGAGGTAAGCGGGTTGCGGGTCACTTTAAA
>NZ_JBQQOC010000072.1:0-1339 GCF_052264515.1 Candidatus Corynebacterium faecigallinarum | reverse complement strand
TGACCGCAAGATGTAGTGGTCCAGGTTCCTGAACCCCAAGGCGATGCCACGAAGATGCTCCAACCGTCCATTGATGGCCTCGACCGGGCCGTTCGACGCGCCGACGTCGAAGAACGCCAGAATGTCATCCCGCCGGCGCCACAACGTCCGACCCAACTGCGCCAACTCCTCGAGTCCCTTCGGTAGTCCCTTGCGCAACGCGTTGATCACCTTGCTCATCAACTTCCGGCCCTCCTGCTTCTTGGGGTGCCCGTACGCGCTGATCAACTCCTGGTAGAACCCCCAGGTCACCTGCAGGGCGACGTAGTCGTCATCGGTGGCCCACAACAACTCCAGGCGTTGTCTCTGCCGCTCAGTGAGGAAATCGGTTCTGGTCAGCAGGGCCCGCCGGTGCTTGTACAGTGGATCGTTCTTCCGCCCGCGCCGGCCGGTCGTTTCGCGCTGCAGGCGTTGCCGACACCCGGTGAGCTTGTCGGCGGCCAGGTGGATGAGGTGGAACGGGTCCATGACTTTCCTCGCCGCGGGTAGGGACTGGTCCACGGCGGTGGCGTAGCCAGTGAACCCATCCATCGTCACGACCTCGACGGCGTCCCGAAAGCCCGGTTCGCGCTCATTCAGCCAGCTCTTCAGCACTTGTGCACTGCGGCCAGGCTGCATGTCGATCAGCCGGGCCGGGCCGGACCCGTCGACCAGCGGGGTCAGATCCACCAGCACCGTGACCATCGAGGACGGCTCCCCGGGCCGGCGGGTGTGCTTCCAGACGTGCTCGTCAACCCCGAGGATCCGCACCCCGGACAGATGGCCCGGATCAGCGTAGACGAGGCTGCGGGCCGCGGTGACGGCAACACTGTTGACCAGCTGCCAGCCCACCCCGAGAGCCTTGGCCGTCGCGGTGACACTCATTCGGTCGACCGCGAGGCGCTGGAGGATCCAGCGGGTGACCCGGTGGGTCATTTTCGCTCCATCGTCGGCGCACGGCAGCGAGGCCTGGAAGATCTTCCGGCTGCAGGTGGGGTTGGTGCACGTGAAGCGGGGAACCCGGACGTGCAGGCGGGTGGGGAACCCCACGACCGGGAGGTCGACGAGGCGGCGTTGGACATGATCTCGTTTTGTCCCTGGGGTGGAGCAGTCCGGGCATGTGTCGGAGATGTCCACTGGGGAGGCGTTGATGATGGTGAGGGCGCCGACGTCAGCGGCGTCGGTGATGGTCAGTCCGATTTCTGCGGTGCGGCAGATGGTGTCGGCGACGAGGTTGCCAGTAGGGTTCACGGTAGGGTCCTGGTTCGGTCAGATGTCAGTGTGGTAACTCTCATCTTGTACCGGCCAGGGCCCCTACATG
>NZ_JBQQOC010000071.1:0-1340 GCF_052264515.1 Candidatus Corynebacterium faecigallinarum | reverse complement strand
GTGAAGGCCACCGCGGGAAGCTCTGTAGGTTCCGCCTAAAGAATCCACAAAGGAGCTGTGCCCACGATGGCCACACCCCATTCTGCCGTATCCACGCTCATCCAGAAACTCCTCGACGATCCCAACGTCGCCCACAACGACATGTTCCGCGAACTGATGCAGGCCGGCCTCCAAGACCTCGTCAACGCCGAAGCCTCCGCCACCATCGGCGCCGCCCCCTACGAACGCACCAGCGAACGCAAGAACCGGCGTAACGGCACCCGGTCGAAGAAGATCTCCACCACCTCCGGCGATGTGGACATCAACATCCCGAAACTGCGGCACGGGTCCTTCTTCCCCTCGCTGCTGTCGCCCCGACGCCGGGTCGACAAAGCCCTGCACGCGGTCATCTGCCAGGCCTACATCGACGGAGTATCCACCCGCAAAGTCGATGACCTGGTCAAAGCTCTCGGCATCGACTCCGGAATCTCGAAGTCCACCGTCTCGCGGATCTGTGCCGACATCGACGAGGCCGTCGAGGAGTTCCTCACCCGACCGTTGACCCACACCTGGTTCCCCTACGTCTACCTCGACGCGACCTACGTCGACGTCCGCCGCGGCGGCGGGGTCCACAACAAAGGCGGCAGGGTCATCTCCCAGGCCGTTGTCGT
The DNA here is from genome assembly GCF_052264515.1 of Candidatus Corynebacterium faecigallinarum. NCBI lineage: Bacteria > Bacillati > Actinomycetota > Actinomycetes > Mycobacteriales > Corynebacteriaceae > Corynebacterium > Candidatus Corynebacterium faecigallinarum. The sequence continues at coordinate 690 of NZ_JBQQOC010000071.1, read as the reverse complement.
GGCCACCGGCGTATCTGCCCAGGGCCGTCGAGAGATCCTCGGCATGGCCGTCGGCGATTCCGAATCCACCGACTTCTGGACCGAATTCCTCCGCAACCTGCGTGAACGCGGCCTGAAGGTCTCCACCGATACCGATCCGTTAGGTGTGGCGTTGGTCATCTCCGACGCACACAGCGGTATCAAGGCCGCGACGACAGCGATCCTGCCCGGGGCCGGCTGGCAACGCTGCCGGGTCCACTTCGCCCGCAACGTCACCCAGAAGTTGGGCTCAAGGCACTCCAAGCCGATCAACGCGCTGATCTCCGCGGTATTCGCCCAGACCGATCCGCAGGCGCTGGTCGCCCAGTACAAGCAGGTCACCACCGCACTGAGGTCCTCGTGCCCTGACGTCGCCGACATGCTCACCGCCGCGGAAACGGACCTGACCGCGTTCACCGGCATGCCGGTGGAGCACTGGCAGAAGATCTGGTCGAACAATCCGATTGAGCGGCTCAACCGGGAGATCAAGCGGCGCGCTGACGTTGTCCAGGTGTTCCCCGACCGGGCGTCGGTGACCCGGCTGATCGGTGCTGTCCTGGCCGAACAGCATGAGGAGTGGCAGTACGGTGAGCGTCGGTATCTCTCAGAGATCAGCATGAGGAAACTCGCCCACACCCTCTACGACCCCGACGACGGTGTCCACGACTCCGC
>NZ_JBQQOC010000070.1:0-1342 GCF_052264515.1 Candidatus Corynebacterium faecigallinarum | reverse complement strand
GGGCCCGAACCCCGGATGGTGGACACGGGGTTTTGATTCAGGATACGAGTCGGAGTCTACCCGAACTCCGGGCCTCATAGGCCTGCGGTGAGAGATAACCGCACCAGGAATGTCGACGGGTCGTGTTGTAGCGGATACACCACCGGAACACATCCCGACGGCACACCAACTGGTTGGCGAACGTCTTGTCGTCCTTGAGGACCTCACGTTTCAACGCGGCGTTGAACGACTCCGCCAATGCATTGTCCGCACTCGTACCCACCGCGCCCATCGACTGCCGGACCTCAAGGTCCCGGCATGCCTTCTGGAACGTTCCGGAGGTGTAGACGCTGCCGTGATCGGAGTGGAACAACGCCCCGGCGAGGCTTCCTCGCTGACCGGCGGCTGCCGTCAGCGCATCGACGACCAATGACGAGCGCATGTGGTCGGCGATCGCGAAGCCGACCAACCGGCGTGAGAAGCAGTCGATGACCGTGGCGAGGTACATATTCGACCCATCGGATATTGGCCGGTAGGTGATGTCGCCGACGTAGACCTGGTTGACGGACTTGGCGGTGAACCTGCGGTTGACCAGGTCGGCGAACACCCGTCGGGAGGGGTCGGCGACGGTGGTCTTCACGCGCCGTCGGCGGGTGAACCCGGCCAGGCCGTTGGTCTTCATCAGTCGGGCGACGCGCTTACGGTTCACCACCGGTGACTCCGGTGACGACGGTGCCTGTGCTGCACCGGGGTCGCCGAGGTCGTTGAGTTCGGCGGTGACGCGCTTGGCACCGTAACAGCCGTCATGGGCGTCGAAGACCACGGTGATCCTCGCGGCCATTGCGGCGTCGTCGAGCAGGCGTTGCTGACGTTGCGGGGCTGAGGCCTTCCACTTGTAGTAGGAGGACCTGTTGATCTTGAGGACCTCGCAGAGCCGCTTGACCGGGTAGTCGGTGCGGGTGTCATCAACGAACCGTCAAGCGGCTCACCAGGCAAGTCTCTTCCGCGAAATATTTCGCGGCCCGTCGCAGGATGTCGCGTTCTTCGCGCAGTCGGGCGTTCTCGCGTCCGAGCTTTCGGATCCGTTCGGCATCGGTGATCGCCGCGGCTTCCGATTGGTCGGTGCTGCCGGCTCGCGGGTTCGATGAGAAGCGGGCGACCCAGTTCTTCAGGGTGTTGCGGTTGATCCCGAGTTCGGCGGCCACGGAGTTCAGTGACGCGCCGTCGGTGGACTCGTATAAGGCGACGGCGTCACGCTTGAACTGCTGAAGAGTAGGTCTTCAGGGGCATGGTGGAACACTACCTTTCTTCCCCAGCTCATCGCCGGGGTCAGGGTGTCCACCACACGGGGGTCAGGCCCCTG
>NZ_JBQQOC010000069.1:0-1343 GCF_052264515.1 Candidatus Corynebacterium faecigallinarum | reverse complement strand
AATTAGTCGGGGTTCACGATCTCCTTGAGCAGCTGCTGGGTAGCAGGATCCGTCGAGTAGATCACCACGCCCTTCATGCCGCGGGTCAGAATACTCGATAGCCGTTGCGGAAGCGCTGCAGGGCACTGCTCTTCGGGTCAGCGGGGAGTCCTTCCCTCTCCTGCTTGCGAGCCAGGCGCTTCAATGTGCCGTACTCCGAGGCCTCGTAATCGGGGGTGAGCCTCTGTTCTGCTGCGTCGTACCGAAGGTCGGGGCCCATGATCACACCGCAGTAGTCGAACTCGAATCCCTGACCGGAGAAGATCGAGCCGGCCTGCCTCGCGCCCCTCTTTTCGAACGCCCAGAAGTCAGCCTTCGGGTATCCCTCGGTGTTCGACTTTAGGTTCCACTGGATCGACCAATCTCCGATGGCGATGTCGTAGGGGACATCGTCAACGCTCTTGAACGCCTTGTCCGTTACCGGATCCTTCGTGGTCCACGGCCAGCAGAACCCGGCCATGATCCTCGGATCCGCCTCGGAGTGCTCCGCGAGGATCCGCTCCATGTCGGCAGGGGAGTCAGCTACCTTCACCCAGAAGTTCTTCTCGTCACGCCAGACCCTGGGCACGTCGTCCACGAGACTGTCCACCCAGGTCTCAAAGCTCTTCGAGCCGCCGCTGCGATGCTGCTCCTCGAGCTCATAGAGCTGGAAGTCAGCACCGATGAGGTCCGCAACCTCCTTCACCTTCTCCGTGGTGAGGTAGTCGGTGGCGGTGGTCTGCTGCCAGTCATCCATCATCAGCACCAGGACCTTGGTGGAGTTGGCGAGCTCCCGAAGCTGGGTCATGTTGAACCGCTCGAGCTCCTCCTGGATATCCTTGCGGTTCGCCTGACCGGTGCGGACGGTCCACTCATTGAGCCGCTGAGCTTCATCCACGATCAAGAGGTCTAGAGAACCCCAGACCTCCTGCTTCCAATAGGTCCGGGCCGAGGTGATCATCTCGGCGACGGGCTTCGTATCCTTCGACTTCTTCGCCACCTTCTTCAGTGTTTCTCGCAGAGAGGTTGAGTTGGTGGCGAAGGACACCTGGCGTTGGGCGGCAGCCTCCTTTCCGAGGATGTTCATGCAAATCCAGGTCTTACCCGAGCCGGGTTTGCCGTTGACCACGATGAGCGTCTTCCCACGGGGATTGCGGGGATCGAGGGCGTCGTTGAACTTCTTCTGGATGTCCTTGACGACCTCCCGCTGCTCCTCACTCAGCGGGAAGGAATCCGGATTCTGGAAGATCTCGCCGGCTGCCTCCAGAATGTCCTTGCTCTTCTTCGGAGCGTTGCACTCGAGGCCCTCGGCCACGGCCTTACCG
>NZ_JBQQOC010000068.1:0-1441 GCF_052264515.1 Candidatus Corynebacterium faecigallinarum | reverse complement strand
GCATTCCCTGCTGGCCACCAGGATCGTCGCCCGCACCAATAGCACCCTGGGTTCGACCCTGACGTTGAAGGACATCTTCGATCATCCGACCATTGCCGGACTTGCCGGGCTTGCCGGGCTGGTTGACGCTGTCAGTGGCCTCACCAGCACCGCCGACGACCAGGACACGACACCGACACTGCGGGTCACCGATGTGGTCCGCCCGGATGTCATCCCTGCCTCCTACGGCCAGCAGGCCCTCTGGCTCATCGACCAGACAGGAGCCCCGAAAAGCCAGTACGTCGTCCCCGTCGTCCTGCGTATAGACGGCGATCTTGACCCGATGTCGCTGCAAGCCGCGTTGCGGGATGTGGTTGTCCGTCATGAGTCCCTGCGTACCCAGCTCCGTGACATTGACGGGACCGTCATCCAGGACATCCTCCCGGCAGATCGGGTTCCTGACCTCGTTGGTGTTCCCGTCGTGGATGCCCATGGCTGGTCCGATGACCAGGCCACCGACCACCTCAACGCATTCATCCGCTCCGGATTCGACCTGGCCGGCGACATCCCAGTGAAAGCCGAACTCCTGCACACCGGCGACAACACCTGGACCCTGGTAATGCCTGTCCACCACCACGCCGTCGACGAATGGTCAATGCCCTCACTGACAGAAGACCTGACGGTGGCCTATAACGCAAGGACTACTGGACAACTTCCGACCTGGGACGATCTTCCTGTCCAGTACGCCGACTACGCCGTCTGGCAGCGCCAGGTCCTCGGCGACCCCACCGACCAGGATTCCGTGATGACCGGGCACCTCGACTACTGGGCCGATACCCTGGACCAGGCCCCGGAGGAATCAACGATCACCGCCGACCGGCCGCGACCGGAGACACCCACCCATGCAGGCGCTGATGTCGACGCAACCATCGGCAACTCCACCGTCACTCGTCTACATCAGGTACTCGATGACCGTGGGATCAGCATGTTCATGGCCACCCAGGCAGCCACCGCACTGACAGCCTCGGTCTTAGGAGTTGGTGATGACGTGGTCATCGGTTCACCGACAGGAGGACGGACTGAAGACGGCCTTGAACACCTCGTCGGCTATTTCGTCAACACTCTGCCGATCCGGCACCGGTTCACTGCCAGCCAATCGCTTGCCGATATCCTCGCTGACACCCGCGCCACTGTCCTGGACGGTTTCGCCCACCAGGCAGCCCCCTTCGACCAGATCGTCCACTCAATCGGCATGGACCGGACGTCTGGACGTAACCCGGTCTTCCAGATCATGCACACCCACCGGGCCACCGCCACGAGCGAAGCCCCGGCTTTTCGCAACACTTCGATTATACCCACACGTCGGGGAACCCTGGCCTCGTCGAAGACCGACATCGACATCTACACCACCGACAATCTTAATCACCTGGACATCCACCTCAGCTACAGCACGGAACTTTTC
>NZ_JBQQOC010000067.1:0-1460 GCF_052264515.1 Candidatus Corynebacterium faecigallinarum | reverse complement strand
GGTTACGTCCTCTAGCGTGGTGTATCTGTAACTGCTGGTGCCCACCCCGTCAACGACGACGGTGACCACCGCAGGTACCTTTCGACTCAACTCCTACATATCCTCGAAAGGGACTCCACGATGGCCACCAGCCCCCATCATATCGACCCGTCCACCTACCTCGACGACCTGCTCACCCAGGCATCCCCGGACCTGATGCGCCAGATGCTGCAGAGCTTCATCAACCAGATCCTGTCCACCCAGGCCGACCAGGTCTGCGGCGCGGACTACGCCACCACCAGCGAGTTCCGCACCAACACTCGCAACGGTTACCGCCACCGCGACCTCGACACCCGCGTCGGCACCGTCGACGTCGCAGTTCCCAAGCTCCGCTCCGGCTCGTTCTTCCCCGACTGGCTGCTGGAACGACGTAGTCGGGCAGAACGGGCACTGACCACCGTCATCGCCACCTGCTACCTCAAAGGCGTGTCCACCCGCAGGATGAACGACCTGGTCGCCAGCCTGGGGATCACCAACCTGTCGAAATCCCAGGTGTCCGAGATGGCTAAGGACCTCGACTCCATGGTCGAGGACTTCCGCCACCGCCCACTCGACGGCGGACCATACCTGTACGTATCCTGCGACGCGCTGACAATGAAAGTCCGTGAAGGTGGCCGGGTCGTGAAAACCTCGGTCCTGTTGGCCTGCGGAGTCAACGCGGAAGGCTACCGCGAACTGCTCGGCATGCAGGTCGCCACGGCAGAGTCCGTGGCGTCCTGGACCGGATTCTTCCGCGACCTGAAGGCCCGCGGACTGGAACAGGTCTTCCTGGTCACCAGTGACGCTCACCTGGGCATCCAGCACGCGGTCGGCGAGGTCCTGCCGAACGCGTCATGGCAGCGCTGTCGGACACATTTCGCCAAGAATCTGTCGTCCATGGTGTCGAAGACCCAGTGGCCGACGTTGTCGGCGATGTTCCAGACGATCTTCCAGCAACCCGACACGGCCGCGGTGTGGGACCAGGCCCGTGAGGTCGTCGCGTTCTGTCAGCAGAAGTTCCCGCATGTCGCCGACTACCTGGAGGAAGCGCTCGACGAGCTGCTGGCGTTCACAACCGCGCCGAAGGCGGTGTGGACCAAAGTCTGGTCCAACAACCCGACCGAGCGGCTGAACCGTGAGATTCGCCGGCGTACCGATGTCGTGGGGATCTTCCCCAACCGCGATGCGGTGGTCCGTCTGGTCGGGGCGGTGCTCGCCGAGCAGCATGATGACTGGATCCAGCAGAAGCGGTACATGTCGCTGACGAGTCTGGAGCAGACCCGGACGGTGATGGGTACCAACATCATCGATGTCGACGGAGACGACCGGGTGCAGGAGGCGGCATGAGCCTGAGGCGGTATCAGGCCCGTGACGGTCCCTGATCTGGTGTCACGCGCATTGTTTCAGCGGAAGGGAGGTACACCACTTCCCAGGACTTGACC
>NZ_JBQQOC010000066.1:0-1490 GCF_052264515.1 Candidatus Corynebacterium faecigallinarum | reverse complement strand
ACTTTCACGCAGGGTGTGCGTCCGTATAATCGCCGTAGGCTCCTCGGCAAAGAAATGAGGTTCCCCGCCGTCTGACTCGCCGCAGCGCAGCGAGGACGAGACAGACGGCGGGGTCAACAGTCCGGACACCGGAGGGACGACGGGGTCCGGTCCTCATCGTGGTCTGGGGTGGGGCCGCGCCCGGCCGTAGGCTGGGTGGGCGCGGCGGCACCCCAAACCACCGCGCTACCTGGGGTACCACTGAGCTGCAGAACCAAAGTAGCACGGTTAGACCAATCGGAACCTGCTTGCTGGATAAGACAATTTATCCTTCGGAGGTATTCTAGAGTCAGCTTTCACCTAGAACGGGATATCGGAATAGTCGGTCTATTCTTTTATCCATTAGGAATAGTGGCGTCACGATTGTGATTACAATACCCGATACCCCGTCAATCGAATTTCCGGCAGTAAAGGAGCCTATCGTAGCAAGCGCGAACGCTCCTCCCGTTAGGGCGGGGACGAGCCGAGAGGGGCGTCGATCGCGCCGCATAATACCCCATCCTGCGAGCGCTACACCGACGGTCAGGATCGCCGCTTGGATGGCTAGCCTTGACGGACTGTCGGTAACCAGAGTAGTAACTATCGTCCACGCCACCACGAAAAACAGGAGCAGTGAACAAATCACGTTGAGTTGACGATAGCGATATTTCCGAGCACTCATGAGAGTGTTCCCTTTTCCGAGTGTTGTCAGTAGCAGTCTCCGGCAGAGTGGTGTTCCGGCGTAACCCCGATGCTAGGTGGCCAGATACTTCCGGTTGCCCCGAACTTCAGCGCTAGGCACTTGTCCTGAGCGACAGCAGCAACAGCCCACGTGCCGATGTTCACCACATTACTCGCAACCACGGCGCTGAAAGGCGGCGGAACCAGAGCAAGCCACGGTAGAGCGGCGATGCCGCCACCACCTGCGGCAGCTGCTGCCTGCCGTGTCTCCTCCTTGTTGAGGTATGCGTGTCCTGAAACTGTACCCCAGTTGAATCGGGGGTCCGCGACAACGGGGAACGCAGTACTCTCATCAAAATCGACAACCTGTACCAAGGCGCCATCATTAATGGCGAAGTGCGTGTCGAGGTCACGTCCGTCCGCGTCCTTTGCCCAGGGCTTCTCAAAGGCCCCTTGTGGGAAACGGTCGGAGTTGAGGCTGACCGTCCCATCGTCCATCTCCTCAAGCCGGTCATTCTCGCCGAGCGAGACGGGGAACACGTACTCTCTCGGCGCTTCAGCATTGTTGATGTGGATGAGTGTTTGAGCCCCATCCGAGAGTTCCTTCGACTCGAACGAGTAATCCGGCTCCCCAGACCCCGACTGCGCTGTTACCGGTGTCGCGGGCGTTTCCCACTGAAGCGATGTGTCATTGTGGGGCGACGACGTTTCGACGGAGCGGTCAGGGTCAGCGCTGGCGGATGGTGAGACCGCGACAGCACATGCGGTGGCAAGTAAGGTAGCCAGAAAGC
>NZ_JBQQOC010000065.1:0-1577 GCF_052264515.1 Candidatus Corynebacterium faecigallinarum | reverse complement strand
ACCGAGTGCGCGGTCACTTTCGACGCGCGCGTTAACCGGATCGTTGTTGGCTTGAGCGTTCTTGTAGGCCTCGTCTTCCGAGACAAGGCGCGGAATCTCTTCGGAGATGAACCGCTCGATGCGGTCGGAGTCGTTCCATTCAATGTTGCCAAAGTGGACGTTGAATCTCTTCACGATCTCCGAGAGTCGCTCCAGGTCTGGATCAGCCGGACTGCCGCCTCCGGCAGCGGGAACAGGGGCGATCAGACCGTCCTCATCGTCGAGCACGATGCGCATGGAGGCGAGTTTCTCCGCTCGGTAGGACTCGAGGTCGACGTTCTCCAGAATCCCTGTGGAGAGGTCTTCTTCTTTCGGAGCGGGAAGCTTCGGGACAAGGTGGTCGAGGAAGATGCAGAGCTTCTCCCAATTCACGCTGCCGTAGGTCAGAACAGTCGACAGGAAGTTGTAGGTCCGTAGGAACGCTTTCGCGTCACCCTTGAACTTGACTTGATCATCCTCGTCAGGAAACTCGACGTACTCGGCTACACACTCGTCGAGCAATGGATCTAGCCGGTCTCGTGGCTCACCTCGCAGGTACCGTGAGACGAACTCGTCAATGTGTTCAGGCGTGTAGACGCCGAAATTGTCGAGCTCATGAACGAGGTCGTGGAGCTTGTTCGCATCCGTGGCTTCAGCGAGAACCGTTGTGCGGTAGTACGGGGCGAAGGCGCGTTGGATGTCGTCAGCGGTGTTCGCGAAGTCGAGCACGAAGGTCTCGTGCTTGGCCGGGTGCGCACGGTTGAGCCGAGAGAGCGTTTGCACGGCGAGCACGCCCGACAGGGTCTTGTCGACGTACATCGTGTGCAGCAGGGGCTCGTCGTACCCGGTCTGGAACTTGTTGGCGACCACGAGAATTCGGTACGGATCGGTCCTGATCTGTTCGGCAATCGCGCGGGAGGGGAACCCGTTGAGACTCGCCTCGGTGACCTGAACACCTTTGTCGTCATGCTCACCGGAGAACGCCACGATCGCCTTGTATGGACTCTTCCGGGCAGTCAGCGCCGCATCGACGGCATGGAAGTACTCGATGCACCGGGCGATGGACGAGGTGACGATCATCGCCCGGGCCTGCCCGCCGATCTTCTGCTTGGCGAGAACCTGGCTGAGGAAGTGCTCGACCATAATGTCGGCCTTCTGCGCGATCGCGTGCTCGTTCCCTTCGACGTAGGCGCGCAGCTTCTTCGAGGCCCGCGTGGCGTCGAATTCAGGATCGTCTTCGACGGTCTTCATGAGCTTGTAGTAGCTGCCGACCGGGGTGTAGTTGGCCAGTACATCGACGATGAAGCCCTCCTGGATAGCCTGCTTCATCGTGTAGGAGTGGAACGGGCGGTACCCGGTGGTGCCATCAGGGTTCGCGACTGGCTCCCCGAACATCTCCAGCGTCTTGTTCTTCGGGGTCGCAGTGAACGCGAAGTAACTTGCGTTAGGCAGCAGCTTCTTCCATTCGATGATCCTGTTGATCTGATCCTCGACGCTCTCCTCGTCGTCGTCCTCGCCACCGCTGAGTGCACGAGAGATCGCTGCCGATGTCTTCGATC
>NZ_JBQQOC010000064.1:0-1622 GCF_052264515.1 Candidatus Corynebacterium faecigallinarum | reverse complement strand
ACCGAGGGCCTGGCGGTGAGGGTCCGGCCGCCCACGGATCACGTGGGACAGAGTCCTGAGGGAACCACTCCGTTTCCCTACGACGGCACGTCGTTGATCACTGACTCTACCTCCCACCGACACAGGCGAAGGACGTTCCGCTACTCACCATCTTCGATAGCGGGGTCTGATTCGGTGAGATGCCCTCCACATCACCCTCGGACAGGTGACACTGGCCGTCCGGGAGTCTGCGCCCCAACGGAGACGGACATAACTATGCGAATGGGCGAGTCGGCCTGGTCGACGGTCTCACGGCCACACCCGATGCCGACCAAGTCGGGACGGCCATTCTTACCCTCCCCCGCGGTTTCACGTGAAACATGATCGCTTTCCCGGGATCGTCACAGTGACGTATATCCCGAATGGTGGAGATACCGTACTTTTCGCGGCATGTCGCCCCTATGAAACTCTCGAAGTCATTTCTCTGCCGACCTGGTCTACGTTCGCCTCACCGACGCCCGACGATTGGTTTCACGTGAAACCATGCCACTGCGCGATCAGGGCTGACTCCCCCACGATGAACCGATGCCTACCGGTTCGCCACCGAGACACCCTGTGCCTGCAATGCCGGAACCACTCCCTCGCCGACGTGGTAGGCCTCCTCCAGGTGCGGCACCCCGGAGAGGATGAAGTGGTTCAGGCCGATCTCCCGGTACTCCGTGATGCGTGCCGCGACCTCCTCGTAAGAACCGACCAGGGCGGTCCCCGCTCCCCCACGCACCAAGCCGACACCCGCCCACAAGTTCGGGGACACCTCGAGGGCCCGGGCGTCCTGCCCCTTCTCGAAGATGCCACCACGATCGTGAAGTTCCGACATCCGACGCTGCCCCTCCGACTGTGATTTCGCCAGACCCGTCGGCGCGGCTGCGACCCGCTCCGGATCCAGGGAGTCGATGAGCCCCTGGGCGGAATCCCAGGCTTCCTCAGCCGTCGGCCGCGCGATGACGTGCAGCCGGATGCCGAACTCCAGCTCCCGGCCGTGCTCGGCGGCGCGTGCCCGGACCCGGTCGAGCTTCTCCTTCACCTGTTCCGGTGGCTCGCCCCAGGTGAGGTAGACGCCCGCACGTGCCGCGGCGACCTCTATGCCCTCCGGCGACGAACCGCCGAAGAATACCGGAGGCTCCACCTCAGGACGACGGTTCAGCGCAGCCCCCTCGACCTGCACGTGTTCACCGGCGAAGTCCAGAGGGTGCGGTGAGGTCCAGAGATGGTGGGCGACCTGGAGGGACTCGTCGGCGATGGCGTAGCGCTGCGCCTTGGTCGTGTGGTCACCGTACGCCCGCTGTTCGGTGTCTTCCCCCCCGACGACCACGTTCAGCAGCAATCGGTTACCGGAGATCTCCTGGTAGGTCTGCGCCTGCTGGGCAGTCAGCGTCGCCCGACCAGACCGGGGCGAAGTGCCACGAGGAACTTCAGCCGCTCAGTGACAGACAACAGGGCGGCGGTGGTGATCCAGGCGTCCTGGCACCACCGTCCGGTGGGCGTGAGCATCGACTCGAAACCGTTGTACTCGGCCGCCCTGGCGACCTGCGTGAGGTAATCAAGGTCAGGGAATCGCTCCCCCAGCTCAGGACCGGCGCCGT
>NZ_JBQQOC010000063.1:0-1901 GCF_052264515.1 Candidatus Corynebacterium faecigallinarum | reverse complement strand
ACATAAGCAGGTCGGAATCTCTTCCCCCCGCTCGCTGCGGCACTCGACATAATCTACACACCCCACACACAGACCACAAACCCGCAGGTCAGACTCATGTTCCAATGATGTCGCCGCGCGCCACCCCGAGGCGACGATGGCGCTTCCCCAGAGCGTCCGGAACTGTTCCTTGATGCCGGCGACCCTCGGACCGCCGGAAGCACGACTGGCGCGTCGTTGCCAGCAGCAACGCATTGCCGACGACAGTGCGCGCTCTTTTAATCGTCGACGATGAGGCGTGCTGCTGATTACGCGGAGTGGTCGATCCCGCGGTCATCGAGGATCTGCTTGAGCCTCGTCGGGTAGTCCGTGATGATGCCGTCGGTGCCAGCGTCGATCCACTCGGTCATGTCCGCAGCCTCGTTAATGGTCCAGGGAACAACGCGGAAGCCGGCCTCTTGCGCCTCCTCGATCCAGCTGGCGAGGTCTCCGCCGTACCATGGGTTCGTCGTGTCGAAGTTGGGGCTGAGCACCTCTACACCAAGCTCCTGAGCCGCTGAGATCGGGTCACCCGCATGGTCGGCGTAGTTGACCGGCCCCAGGTGTGCGGAGCCGTCCTTCCACGTGTTTGTGTCCCATAGCGCGATCAACGGGACCTGCGGGGCACGCTCGCGCACCAGCGGCAGTGAGGACCAGTCGAAGGACTGGATCGCAATGCGGTCAGTGGTGCCGGCAGCTTCAGCGGAATCGAGGATCGCGTCGACGTACTCCCGGGGCTCGGCGGAACGCTCCGGGTCCTCGGCCTCGATCTTGGTCTCGATGTTGAAATGGACTTCAGGGTCCACGGCCGCGATCTCGAACAGCTCGTCGAGGTCGATGATCTTGTTACCCGGTACTCGTTCGGCGTCGGGGTAGTCAGGAAGGGGCAGATCACAGTTAACGGTCTGGATCTGTTCCCACGTCAGGTCGTGGACGTCCTTGCCTACGTACGGGAACAGTGGGTCGTCCTCGGTAGACGGGGCAGTATCGGTGCACTTGTCGTCCTGGAGGGAGGCATCGTGCCAGACCGCGGGGACGCCGTCGCCAGTCATGTGGATGTCGAACTCCAGGGTCGTCACACCGAGTTCGACAGACTTCTCGAAGGCGGTGCGGGACTCTTCGGTGTACTCGCCACGTCCACCCCGGTGCGACTGCAGGTCGAAGTTCGTCGGCAGGTTATCGACTGGGTCCACTGCACCCGGGGCGGAGCTGCCGGGCAATCCCGGGAGACTGCTGCCGGGGATGCTACCACCTAGGGCATCGGACGATCCCTGCGGAAGTGAGCCCGGATCCGCACTTGCGGTTGCGGTGAACATGCCGGCGGCAAGGGAGATTCCCAAGGCAGTAGCCGAGATACGCCGAACAGCAGAGGAGGCGATGGAGAGCTTGGTAGAGAACATGTGGTGAGGGACTCCTTGACGAACGTCAGTGAACAGTAGAGATCGTGTCAGAACCTCACCGTAAGTCCCGGAGCCCACCGCCGCAGGGCAAGCAGAGCACTTTCAAGAGGAGTTCACCCACGGGACACTGACTCTTCGCCGAATGGTCTCTGATATGTCCACTGCAGCTAGCGAAAACCACCCACTGGGGTAATGTCCGCGGCACCAACCCAAAGGTCCCCACCCCGGGGTGAACGCCCTCCGGTGCACACCCTGCCGGTGCACACCAACGAACAACCACACTCGATCGAGAATCCGGTGAACAAGGGGTTCGCGGGATTCTCGATCGAAGGTGGTTGCCCCCGACCCCGGACAAACACTCCCGAAGCATCGACACCCCACGGCGATGACCCGTGCTCCCCCACCACATGCCCCACAAAACCGACACCCCCCCCAGAAACGACTGAAGGCCCCGGCCGCCGACGATCCACACAGGATCATCAA
>NZ_JBQQOC010000062.1:0-2346 GCF_052264515.1 Candidatus Corynebacterium faecigallinarum | reverse complement strand
CCTTTTCTCGTGTCTGAGGGAGGGGAGTTTTGCCCTTATCTGCCCTCCCCAGACCTTGGTCACCCCAGATTCCCCAGACGAGCAAGACATTTCAGAACATGCTGACCTGCATGACCGCAAAACCAGCTGGTGGCGAGACCCGCCCACTTCTTCGAGCTCAAGCGCTCGCGGACCGAGGGGCCGGACGCCACGGCGTAGACGAGAGGGGCCGGGTGGGACAGTAAGTCGGACGGGAAAAGTTTTCCGGTTTTGTTGGCGCCACCGGTTCGGGTCCGATAGTGTTGTGCGCAGTGCACCGGGAATTCCCCGGAGACGGCACGATATCCCTTCTGACTTCCCCTAGGAGAACACCCATGGACTCTCTCGACAGCATCGGCGCCTCCCTCGGCGACCTGACTGACCTCATCCACATCCTCGTCGGCCTGCTCAAGGGCGACGCCTCCGTCCTGAGTACCGACGGATCTATCGCCGGCAGCTTCGGCGGCGAGGGTCTCGGTTCCTCCACCGGGGAGTAACGGCATGGAACCGTTTTCCCAGCTCCTGTCTGACCTGGGCGATCTCAAGGACATCCTCCTGGGTGTCCTCGCCGGAAACGGTGGAGACGTGCTGAGTACTGAAGGTTCTCTCGCCGGCAGCTCAGGTGCCGGTGAGATCGCCGGTAGTGGCGTCGGTTCGGTGATGGGTTCGCTCGGCATCGACGAGGACACCGTCGGCCGGATTCCGACCAGTTGGCCGGACCTGTTTACCGCAGGGTCCTGACCGGCCCCGGCCCCCGGCTCCACACGGCGGGCACCTGACATGACGTCAGGTGCCCGCCGTTGATGTGTGGTCACCCGTACCTGAGGGGTAGAAGGTGAGTACCCCCCCCTTAAATATTTTGGGTACTTAAGGGGCTCTTCGCGGTTCGGAGTGCGTAGATAGCTGAAGGGCGGGACGCGGGGTGGTACAACATACAGAGGCCCTGGCCGGTACAAGATGAGAGTTGCGAAGCTTCCATCTGACCGAACCAGGACCCTACCGTGCACCCTACTGGCAACCTCGTCGCCGACACCATCTGCCGCACCGCAGAACTCGGTCTGACGATCACCGATGCCGCCGACGCCGGCACCCTCACCATCATCAACGCCGAGCCGGTGGACGTAGCCGACACCTGCCCGGACTGCGCGATGCCTGGGGTGAAGCGGGACCACATCCGACGTCGACTCGTCGACCTACCGGTCGTGGGGTTCCCCACCCGCCTGAACGTCCGGGTACCCCGCTTCACATGCACCAACCCCACCTGCAGCAGGAAGATCTTCCAGACCTCACTGGCCTGCGCTGACGACGGGGCGAAACTCACCCACCGGGTGACCCGCTGGATCCTCCAACGCCTCGCCATCGACCGTATGAGCGTGGCCGCCACGGCGAAGGCTCTCGGAATCGGCTGGGAGTTGGTCAATACCGTCGCCGTCACCGCGGCCCGGAGCATGGTCTACGCTGACCCCTCCCACCTGGCTGGGGTCCGGGTCCTCGGCGTCGATGAGCACGTCTGGAAACACACCCGCCGACCCGGCGAGCCGTCCTCAATGGTCACCGTGCTGGTGGACCTGACCCCGCTGACCGACGGGGCAGGCCCGGCACGTCTGATCGACATGCGCCCGGGGCGGTCCGCAGACGTCCTGAAGACCTGGCTGGGTGAGCGGGACCCGGACTTCCGGGCCGGGGTGCAGGTCGTGACGATGGACGGGTTCACCGGCTACGCCACCGCCGTCGACCACTCTCTCCCTGCGGCGCGCAAAGTCATGGACCCGTTCCACGTCGTCCACCTCGCCGCCGAGAAGCTCACCGGGTGTCGGCAACGCCTGCAGCGAGAAACCACCGGACGTCGGGGGCAGAAAGACGATCCGCTGTACAAGCACCGCCGGGCGCTGCTGACCAGGACCGATTTCCTCACCGACCGGCAGCGCCAGCGCCTGGATCGGCTGTGGGACACCGACGATGACTACGTCGCGTTGCAGGTGACCTGGGAGTTCTACCAGGACCTGGTCAGTGCCTATGGTCAGCCGGACAGAGCGCGGGGCAAGAAGTTGATGGGCAGGGTGATCGGCACCCTGCGCAAGGGCCTACCGACGGGGCTGGAGGAGCTGGCGCAACTCGGCCGGACCCTGTGGCGCCGACGGCACGACATCCTGGCGTACTTCGATATCGGCGCATCCAACGGTCCGGTCGAGGCCATCAACGGCAGGCTGGAGCATCTACGCGGCATCGCCCTAGGGTTCAGGAACCTCGACCACTACATCTTGCGGTCGCTGATCCACTCCGGCCAGCTGCAGGACCGGATCAACGCACTCTAAATCGAGAAGAGCC
>NZ_JBQQOC010000061.1:0-2368 GCF_052264515.1 Candidatus Corynebacterium faecigallinarum | reverse complement strand
TTATCGTGGCATGCTCAACGGCGGTCGTCGTCCCCCACGGCGACTAAGGCCCCGGGTTGAGCCCTTGTCACGCATCCCCCCAACAGCGTGACCTGTCGGCTCCCCGGGACCGCCTATTCGTCTTGGGACGACGTGGCCAGGCCGCTGGCGATGGCGGACGCGAGCTGGGTGCTCATCTGATCCCATGCTTCAGCCTGCAGTTCTACCTCGCGCTGCTTGTTGACAGTCTTCCGGTAGATGGTGCCCAGGCGTCGCTGCTTTTCGAGGCCGAGGATCGGCACATCAACCAGGCGGAGGCTGAGTCGCTGGATGCCGGCGCCTTCGGTGGCAGTGCCGGCCGCCAGGGCGGCGGTGAAGACAGCAGCGAGGAACCAAGGGTCGGTGTCCTCTGGTTCGCATCGGAATACCTGGATGTAGCCTCTGTCAGGGCGTTCACCGTCAACAGTGCAGACTGTGGCACGACGGTGGCTGACACAGATGTCGCCGCACTGCAGGGCCTTGTCCTTGTCCGCGCCGCGGCCGACCCGCACTGACTTTATTGAGGACAGATCCGAGGCGGTAATCGTCTCCGGTTGAGAGGAGGTGATGACGAGGGGATCCAGAAGATCGCCAATGCCGCTGAGGGGGGTGACCCTCGACGCAACGGTGTCGAGTTCCCGGCGTAGCTCGTCAGGGTTTGCGGTGTTGGCCCGGTCGATCCAGTACGTGGGTGCGTAGGTCTTGTCGTCGTCGACGAGGTCAAGCCGGTCCACCTGCGCAAGCGACGGTGAGGCGGCGAGTTGTTCTCCGGCACGGTGCGCAGTGAGTGCGCTGACTATGTGGCTGAGATCAAGACCAGTGACCTGGTCTCTGGTCTCGCGCGTGACATGGGCATCATCAATGCGGGCAAACAGCACGTTGTCTGTCCGGGTTGTCTGGTTCTTGGTGAGGACGACGGCAACGGTTGGGATGGATGTCCCGTAGTGCAGCTTGCCGGGCAGTTCAATAACAGCCTGCAGGCTGCGGTCCGTCGTCATACTGCGCAGTACCGAGCGCGATGAGGACCGGAACGTGACCCCGACCGGCAAGACGACGATTGCTGTCCCCTCGTCACCAAGAAGGTGGTGCGCAAGTTGAAGCCACGCAGTGTCATCGGTGCGGTACGGGGTTCCGTAGGGCCAACGCTGCGGTTCTTCCTCAAGAAGTACCTTGTCGAAGCCCATTCCCCACGGCGGAACAGCACACACGAGATCGAAAGTACCGGCAGGCAAGGCCTGGGGAGCCAGGGCATTTCCCTGGAACCATCTGGCGTCCCACCCTGAGATGAGAGCGCGAGCCTGGGCCATGGCAAGTGCGGACTTATCGACATCGTTGCCGGCCAATTCGGCATCAGGGAACCGACGATGCAGTGTGCCGAGGGTGCCGCCGGCGCCACAGGTGATGTCGATGATCGACGTGCAGGAATCGGGCGACAGTGCAGTGAGCAGGTCGTTGACGATCTGCGGAGATCCGTGGTCGACGTCGATCCTGGAGGCTGAGTCGAGGTACTCGAGGATCTCCGTGGCGCTGAACCCGGCGGTCAGGGTGTAGGCGTCGTGGAGCTTGTCGTCATCGAGCATCCTCTTAAGCTCGCTGGCGAGCGGTTCGAGGGTAACCGGCTGTGCCTCGGCTGCCTCGTCGAGGTATCGCTGCACTGCAAACATGGTGAGGATCCATGCGTATTCATTGGAAGGGGCGGCAGCGCGTAGCCGATCGATCACCTGGCTTATCGTGATCTCGGGCTTGTCCTGGGAATCCGCGTCCTTGACAGTGCGCCCAGTGGCTTCAAGCCAGGCAAGCACCTCTTCCTGATCAAATGTGACAGGCCGGGTGGGAGGGTCGAGCGGCTTGGGGAAGGTCTTGTCTCGGCGGCGCCACTGGCCGACAGCGGTGACGGTGACGCCGGCGATCTTGGCGATGGTTGTTGCGGTGATGGGGGTGGACATTAGGCGATTTCCTTGCCGGTAGTGATGTCGATGACGGATGCACGGTGAGTGCTGGTGAGGTGGGGGAGTTGGATGGTGGCGTGTGCTGCCATGCGTACCTGGGGTGAGATTGCCCCGATTCTGCCGACGGCGACGGTGTTCACACCCTGCGCGGCGATGTCCGCGAGGACGGGGGCGAAGATGTGGTCACCGCTAGCGATGATCACGGTGTCGAACGAGGTGATGTTCGGGGTACCGGTGACCGCTTCGATCAGTGCGAGATCGGCGGCATCCTTGCCCTCCGTGGGGGAGAGGAATCGAGCGCTGAGCATCTTGTGGGCGGTGAAGTAGGCGCGGGGGGCGTTGGTGGTGTTCGCGGCGATGATGACCAGGTCGTTGTCGCCGATGCCGACGACTCGCTGGTA
>NZ_JBQQOC010000060.1:0-2671 GCF_052264515.1 Candidatus Corynebacterium faecigallinarum | reverse complement strand
GAAAGTCGCAATCAAGGCTAAGAACGCTTCGTATACCCCAATGGGATGTGGAGTGTATTGGATAGTGTACAGCAACTAGAGCGACGTCCGAAGTCTCGAAATCGATCCGAGGAGGGCGTCGTCCTGTAGACGCACAGTAGATACACGAGGAGCTATACACGATGACATCGTTAGCAACAAAAATTATAGCAGCAACTATGGTAGGGGCGCTGGCCTTACTCTCGGGCTCCTGCTCATCCGATAACGAATCGACGGATTCGAGCCCGGCGTCATCGTCAGAGAATTACCCGATATCATTGCCTGGACCGTACGGCAACGTTGAAATCGCTAAGCGGCCGGAACGGATCATCGCGCTGAATTCTGCAACTGCCGATGAGTTACTTTCTCTCGGTATTACACCCGTAGCTGTTGCCGGCACGCAAGAGACCGTAGACCGGACAGCGCCTTGGCTGTCCGAGCGGTTGAAAGAGATACTCGATAGTAATATTCTTAATCCGGGAGGGGTAGAAATAAACTATGAGCACTTGGCCTCACTGGATGCAGATCTTTTAGTTGGCCAGAACCTATATTTTCCGAATGTAGAATCTTTTGAGAAGACCAATGCTATAGTTCCTACAGTATTACCGGAATCCGAGGATAGGAACGTGGATTGGGAGACGAGGTACCTAACCACTGCCAGGGCAGTAGGGAAAGAGTCGGAAGCAAAATCGGAAATCGGTAAAATAAAGTCGGATTTTGAAGATTTCGGAAGAGATGCGGAACTCTCGGAAAAGACCTACAACTATATATCAGTACAGAAAGAGAAAGGAACGTTCAGTTATGGAAATGGAAGACTGCTAGAGCTTACCGGCTTAGTTCCAGCAACTAATCAGGAGGATTCTCAAAACAAATCGGTCATTACGTCGTCCTTGGAGAATATTGCAGACCTTGATGGTGACATTATTTTTGACTGGGAGTCCACGACAAAGCGACAAGAGGTTGAGAAGATCCCCGGTTTTGATTCTCTTCCGGCGACCAAGGCAGGGAGTGTATTTTATCTTCAGAGCGACATAGCCACTGCCCTAAACAACCCGGGCCCTCAGGGTGTCAACGCATTCTTGGATTTCCTAAAGAGTCTGGATTTCAAAAAGTAATATTATAAAATTTTCGCTCGTCGGGGTCTAGGCGGGGACGGATGCCCCGGGGCGCACTTCTTCAGTGCACGCCGGGCTACTCGCTGTTCACCTTTCAGGTGCCGGTCGAGAAGTTCTGGGCGGTAAGGCATCCGTCGGTTGGGATAACCAGTTTTCTTTCCGATTACCGTTTTAATAGGGTCGCCCATGTCCTATTCCCAGGCTATATTTTACACGTTCTCCAAATCTCTCCGGAAAGGACGCGGTTCGATGAGTACTGAAAACAGAAAAATTACGTCAGGTGGGGGTAGGAAGTTTGAATTCACGAGTGACAACGATGAAATTCCATGTCATGATATGATCCCACCTTCGCAGAAGCGCATGCTCGTCCACCAGAGTATATTTCCGGAGAGTGTGGCATACAATGTGGAATTGATGCTTACTTTTCCAAGCGACATAAACATCACGCAGCTCATCTCTTCTGTTAGGGCTTTGTGTGAAAAGTATCCAGAGTTTCATACAAAGTACTGGATCGATCGCGATGGATTTGCTTTTTCCGAGACTGGTCCGATATTCGATCCGTTTTTGGCGCGTTCAGCTGACTTGACTGACTCAATTGACTCCCGATCCCCAGTGACGGGGGACATGGCTGAACCATTTATACTTAATTCAGGTGAGTTATTGCGCTGCTCGCTTGCCTGTAGCGGAAATTCCATTAATTTGGTTTTGGTAACACACCACATCTGCTGGGACGCTGAAAGCTTCACTACCTTGATAGGAAGGCTGGATCGCGAGTATTCTAGACTATCGTCTTCTGTGGATGATGAACCTCGAAAAGGTTGGTCGGATCAGAAAAGGCCATGCGTTGATGGTGACACTACTGCAGTCACTGACAACGATGTCGCCTATTGGAGTTCCATCATTGAGCGCATGCATGGGGAAAGATCACGCGCGGTAAACTTTTCCTCCAAGGGAATCTCCAAGTCTTCCGTCATTGAGAAGTCGTTCAACGAGGGAACTGGATCCCTAATCGGTGAAATTTCTCGCCGGATGTCGGTTACTGAATATGCGGTTTCTTTTGTGTGTTCTTGTATTTCATTCGGGGTCGCCCTGGGGTCCGATAGATTTACTGCCGCATCAACCCCCTCAGTTAGGAGCTTTTCTGAAGGTGAGGAGCATTTCGGGTATTTCGCAAATACGCTTCCCCATGTGATAGGACTGTCTCCGTGTGATAGGTTGAACGATGTAATTTATCGTTTTTCAGAGCAGCTCGCCCAATCTTTGCGCCACTCTTCAGTTCCTTACGAGCAGATCGTTGATATGGCAAGGTTGTCGGGTATTGATAACGCTGAAACCCTTTTCGATGTCATGGTTCAGTACTCGAAGTTTCCTGACAATATCTCTGTGGGAGGTTTCCCTGTTGACTGCAGAGTAGTTCCGTCTCGTGATATTGAAGTTCCTGCTGTCGTTGAGTTGTTCTCGCGTAAATCTGCTGTTGATTTCCAATTCAAGTACAGGAAGGATGTGTTCAGTGAGGTCGTAGCCGATGTCATCTCTCG
>NZ_JBQQOC010000059.1:0-2894 GCF_052264515.1 Candidatus Corynebacterium faecigallinarum | reverse complement strand
AATGGCTTCGGGGTGTGCGGTGATCCGCAATCGGAGTGTGTCACCGGGAAGTACTGCGATGGTGATCGGATAGTGGGTGGAGTCACGACCGCTGAATTCAACCACCGACAGTCCGCCACTGGTGCCATCGGTAGCATTCTTTGCTGCAAGGGTATCGGGGGAGACTGGGTAATTTTCGTAGGCGACAAGGGTGTCGAAAAGGTCGCCTACCCCGACGATTTTTTGGAGGTCAGTCAGTGGGGTGTGGTGATGGTCCAGCAGTCTGGTGTTGGTGCCCTGGACCTGGTGGAGAACACTGGTGCATGTCGGGTTTCCGGTGAAGGTGACTGGTACTGGGAGGGTGTTAATGAACAAGCCTACGGCTTTTTCGATGCCGTCGATGTCTGTCGGACGTCCGGAGACGGTGGTACCGAAGGTGACGGTGTTCTGTCCGGTCATGGCATTGAGGGTTGTCGCCCAGGCGGACTGAACCAGGGTGGACAGGGTCACCGCGTTGTCCCGGGCTGTGGTGGTCAGTCGATCGGTCAGGACAGCGGTGAGTTCGTGGTCCAGGCACTCGGGGAAGTCAGTCGCTGTGGTTCCGGGGATGCCGACGAGGGTGGGTTCGTCGACGCGGGACAGGATGTCGGACCAGGTGTCGATGGAGTCCTGGTGGTTCCGACTGTCCAGCCAGGTGAGGAAGTCGCGGTAGGTGTGATCGGGGGAGGGCTGTCCTTGGGGGCGGTTGCAGCAGTCCAGGATACGGGTGAGCAGAATCGGGGTGGACCAGCCGTCGCTGAGAACATGGTGCTTGGTCAGCACCAGCCCCGTGGTTTCCCCGTCGGTGACCAGTGCCATCCGCAGCAACGGGGGTTCGGCCAGGTTGAAGGGGATCGTCCGTTGGATGTCGGTGACCTGTGCGGTGGCGGTGTCGACATTATTACCGAGTGTCTGTCCACGGTACGTACTGGCGGTTCTGAGATCGATGTAGTCCAGGGGGAAGTCGACGTGGTCGGGTAGCACTGCGGTATAGCTGCCGTCTTGGTCGGGGACTATGGCGGCAGTGAGGTTCGGGTACTGCCGTAGAACCATTGATAGGGCGGTGGACATGCGGTCGGGGTCAGCGGCCCCGGACAGACGCAGGGTGCTCTGGACGACGTACATGTCCGCACCGGTAGCGCCGGAATTATCCCCAGCATCAGTGAGCGCCGCATGGAAGACCAGGCCCTGCTGGAGGGGGCTGAGCGGGTAGATATCGCGGAGACGGCCGTATCGTTCCGTCCACTGGTCCAGATCTTCCTGGGTGGTTCCGGTTGCCAGGACATCGGACGGTGACAAGCGGGGGGTGTCGGTCTGATCGGCGTAGGTGGCGAGGGTACGCAGGGTCTGGGTCCACAGGTCCACCAGTTCGGTGACATCGGAGTTGGTGAGGATCCCGGCGGCGAAGGCTGCGGTGCCGTTGATGGTTAGCTGGCCGGCGTAGCCGGTGGCGGACACGTTGATGTCCACCACCGCCGGCAGCGGGGAATCGGGATCGCTGTGCCCGGACATGCCGCCTGTTTCCGGAGCAGCAGACCAGGTCGTGTTGTCATCTGTGGCACTTGCGGTAGGCGATGCGCTGGTGAACTGACCGAGGTAGTTGAACCCGATCTGCGGAGCATTCCCATCAGACAGCGCGGAGCCAGTGGTGGTGTTGAGGTGACGCAGCAGTCCGTAGCCGAGACCCTTGTCCGGGACGCCAGCGAGGTGTTCTTTGACCCGCAGGGCAGCATCAGCAGCGGCAGTCGGTTCTGTCAGGGCGGTGGTCGGGTCCACGGTGTCGGTGGAGACCGACACCGGGTACCAGGTGGTGAACCAGCCGAGGCTGCGTGACAGGTCAGCGCCGGGGACGAAAGATTCTTCCCGGCCGTGGCCTTCTAGCCCGATCAGGGCGTTGCGGTGGTCGATGCCGCGGCGGGACTGCCATGCCCCGAGAGCGACGGTCAGGGCACCGAGGAGGATGTCGTTGACATCGGCGGTGAGTAGTTCCGGCAGGCGGGTCAGCACCGCCGTGGTGGTGTCCTGGTCCAGGTGGATGTGGACCGCATCGGCGGTGTCGCGGGTGTCGGTGGTCTGGTCGAGGCCCCTGACGCCGAGCAGCGGATCGTCGCCGGAGGTGGCAGCCATCCAGTAGTCGAGCTGGTCGGTGACGTCCTCATCAGTTGCCCGGGCTGCCAGGGCGTGCGCCCAGGTGGTCACCGAGGTTCCGGTGGTGGGAAGCGGGGTAGCGGTGCCATGAACGTAGCGGTCCCAGGTGTGGGTGAGGTCGTCGGTGAGGATGCGCCAGGACACGCCGTCGACGATGAGGTGGTGGATGACCATGATTAGTCGGCCGGTAGTGTCAGTGTCCGAGGTCACCAGGGTGGCCGCCCACAGGATGCCGTGTTCCGGGTCCAGGGTGGTCGACATGTCGGTGACGATGTCGTCATGCTGTCGCTTCCACTGGTCCGAGTCCCAGGGGACAGAAGTATGCACGGTACGGATGCGGGTGGAGACCGTCACAGAGTCTGCGGGGTCTACGGACGTGGATCCGGTGTTCAAGGACCATGATCCGGTGTGGTCCCGGACCAGTGTCCCGGAGAACACGGGGTGCTGGTCGGTGACGTCCGTGAGGATACGGGTCACGTCATCGGTGCCCAGTCGTTGTGGGGTGGTCCAGGTGAACGCCTGGGTGAAGTGGGCGAAGCCCGGTGTCCCCGCCTTGCGCGCGGCGATGGGCAGGAGGACAGAACTGTCCACCGGGTCCAGTACGACCCGGTCCTGGTCGGACTGCGCATTGTCGTCGGCGATGCCCGCCAGGGAGCCGACAGTGCGGGCCGAGAACACGTCGGCGGCAGTGAACTCATGTCCAGCCCGGCGGGCCCGGGTAACGAATT
>NZ_JBQQOC010000058.1:0-3347 GCF_052264515.1 Candidatus Corynebacterium faecigallinarum | reverse complement strand
ATCTTCCCCAACTCACTGCTGGGGGTTGGGTGTCCACCACACGGGGGTCAGGCCCTGCACCGGGTGTGCCAGGATCTGCAGGTGCTGCAGTCGGTGGGTAGAACCGGGGTGTGGCTTAAGACAATGCGATGGCCGAAAGTGTGTGGGCCACGTTGAAAACCGAATTCTACGACCGGCACACCTGGCCCACCCGGGCCGAGGCACGCCAGGCTGTCGCCCGGCGGATTGAGGTGGTCTACAACCGTCGACGGCTGCACTCGTCGCTGGGGTATGTACCGCCT
Source organism: Candidatus Corynebacterium faecigallinarum (assembly GCF_052264515.1). Lineage (NCBI taxonomy): Bacteria > Bacillati > Actinomycetota > Actinomycetes > Mycobacteriales > Corynebacteriaceae > Corynebacterium > Candidatus Corynebacterium faecigallinarum. Next base: position 3,066 of record NZ_JBQQOC010000058.1, on the reverse strand, counting down.
TCTCGATCAGCGTCCGGGCACCGCCCGCTCCACTTTGCAACAGCACCGATCAGAGTCGATTGGGATAAGACGCGAAGGCGGTCAGATCAGGGCGGCCGAAGCCGGCCGGCGGGGTAGCGTCGGACACGTCGAGGTCTTTCGGATGGATGGCGTAGGAACCTCCGTCGTCGGGAGATCTCGACGTCTATCTGCGGACCGACGCGCCCGGCCGACCTACACCGTCATCTGAGAAGACCCCTGAAACGTCTTCGACGACGACGGGACCGGCGAGGAGGAGGGCGCGGTGAGCTAAAGGAATGGAGCTTGCTCGGCTTCGACGCCGCCGCAAGCTCCGGTGAAACGGTCGGTACTGGTCGATCGTCGTCGGTCACCACCGGATGGCGGCGTCCCCCACGCTCGGCTTTTGCGCAGGTAAGCGGCTCGTTCGCCCAGTGGGCGCATCAAGCGATAGACGCAAAGCCGACGTGATTAGGTCGTCGGTTCGATTCCGACAGGCGGCTCCGGCGAACAGCCCCTGACCTGCGGAAACGCAGGGCAAGGGCGGTTCGGTTCTGGTGGTCGCGCGATGCGCTGGCCTCACGGCTCTGCCCGACACCGACGTCGCTCTCCTCTGGGACGGACCCCTCGCCGGCTGAGCGCTCGCGGCCGGCATCCTGTCCGTATGCCGATAGGCCTCGCACCGCTCGGCAACGCAGCATGGCGTTGCGTCGCGACCTGGCGACGGCTCGGCGGGGCGCGATCGTCTCGTGGGTTGGCGGACTACGGGAGCTTGGACGCGAGGACGTCGGCCGCCAGGATCTCGGGTGCTGCGCTGAGGAGGTGCTGGTTGGACATCAGGGCTGCGACGATGGCGCCGTTGGCGTGGGCGTCGCGAGCGGCCTCGTCGGGGAATGCATCGAAGATCCAGAAGGTGTCGGCGTGGGTCCTGACCGCGAACCAGACAATCGTTCCTACTTCTTCGTTGGCGAGTGCGACAGCGCCGGCGAGCAGATCGGCGAGCGCGTCGTGCTGTCCATCGGCCGCGACGATCTTGGCGACGAAGGCATACGGAAGTGATGCGGGTGTGGACATTGGGGACTCTCCTTGAAGTCGGGGTTCTTCGTGGGACGAGTTCAGCTTATGACGAGCGAGGGCCGGTGGGAAGTGGCGTATACGACAGTATTGCTATTGTTTACGTCATGCGTATCGGACTGATCGCGATCGACGGCTGCTTCGGTTCGGCTATCGCGTCGATCATCGACATCGTGCGGGTGGCCGACGGAGCCCGCGGCGATGTCGACCCGCGGATCGACCCGATCAAACTCGCCATCCTCGGACCGAAACGGCGAGTGACCACGACGGCATCGATGACCCTGTCGGTGGACCACCCGCTGTCGGAGTCCGCAGAGTTCGACGTGGTCGTCGTCCCTGCGCTTGGAACCCTTACGGCCGCCGCTACCAACGACGCCCTCCACAGCCGAGATGCTCGTTCGGTCATCGCCTCGCTCGGGCGCCTCGACGAGGCGACCACCCGGATCGCCGCGGCGTGCACCGGCGTGTTCGCTGTCGCCGAGACCGGACGGATGCATCATCGGCGGGCGACGACCAGCTGGTTCCTGGGGCCGGAGTTCCTTAAGCGCTATCCGACCGTCGCCCTCGATCTCGACACCATGGTCGTGGTCGACGGGAACCTCGTCACCGCCGGCGCCGCGTTCGCCCACATCGACCTCGCGCTCTCACTCGTGCGATCGATCAGCCCCGACCTGGCCCAACATGTCGCCAAGCTCCTCATCATCGACGAGCGCCCGTCGCAGGCGGCCTTCGTCGCCTACGAACATCTCCGGCACGAGGACCCGATCGTCGTCGAGTTCGAACGCTTCGTGCGCGCCCGCCTGGACGAACCGTTCAACGTCGCCTTCGTCGCGCAGTCGCTCGGCACCAGCCGGCGCACCCTCGAACGACGAGTCCGTGCGGCGCTCAACCTCACTCCGCTCGGCTTCGTCCAACAGCTTCGCATCGAACGAGCTCGGCACCTCTCAGCAACCACGGACCTCACCTCCGCCGAGATCGCGCTACGGGTCGGCTACGCGAACGCCGAGACTCTGCGCGCCCTCCTGCGTAGGGAGCGACGCCGTTCCTGACCTATCGCCATGCCTGTAGCCGGTGTGCTAGTGCTCGACTTAAACCACCTCTCAGCACGTCGCGTCGACGCTCCTGCGTCGCCCCTGGACGACCCACTCGACACGCCCGCAGCACAGGCCATGTGACGTGTCCCGGCTTCCCGGACGGTCGGGGTTGGGTGGCTGTGATGTCGCTGCGTTCTCGTCGAGAGGATCAGCAGACCCGATCAGAGTCGATTGGGATAAGACGCGAAGGCGGTCAGGTCAGGGCGGCCGAAGCCGGCCGGCGGGGTAGCGTCGGACACGTCGAGGTCTTTCGGATGGATGGCGTAGGAACCTCCGTCGTCGGGAGATCTCGACGCCTATGTGCGGACCGACGCGCCCGGCCGACCTACACCCTCATCTGGGAAGAGCCCTCAAAGCCCTGCGCCGCCAGGTCGCCGAGCTGCACAAGGACAACGAGTTCCTGGGAAAAGCAGCAGCCTTCTTCGCGAGCCTTGCCAACGACCGACGAACGGTACGAACTGATGACCGCGGAGAAGGCGAACTGACCAGGCTCACTCGCATGGCGCGACTCCTGGGAGTGTCCCGGTCAGGGTTCTACGCCTGGACGAAACGGCAGGCCGCAGAACCCGGCACACAACGCCGTGCACGCGACGAACTCGATGTGAAGGTCCGCAAGGTCTTCGCCGAGTCCGATGACGTCTCCGGAGCTCCCAGAGTCCACGCCCAGCTCGCCTGTGAGGGGACCTTCGTTGACCGGAAGACCGTCGCGACATCGATGCTGCGCCAGGGCCTGGAGGGCATCAGTCCGAAGAAGTTCACCCCGGTGACCACGATCCCCGGTGTGGACACCTACAAGATCCCTGACCGGGTCAAGAGAGGCTGGGGCCAGGGCGGGCTCAACCGCGTCTGGATTTCAGACATCACCTACCTGCGCACCGGTGAGGGCTGGCTGTACCTGGCG
>NZ_JBQQOC010000057.1:0-3456 GCF_052264515.1 Candidatus Corynebacterium faecigallinarum | reverse complement strand
CTTACCGTTGACGTTGTCGAAGTGGTCCCTGAGGAATGCAGTGAATTCTCTGTCTCCCGTGGTGTCGCCGGAGAACAAGCGCTCGGCGTACCACGACCCGGCCGTCCGGAGGGACTGGAGAGCGTCGTTATCCGCGTTGTGGAGGTAGGCGGCGGCGTCGGTGACTGCCTGGTCCGGGTGGAACCCCTCGATGTAGTGCTGGACCATCTGGGCGTATCCGTAGGCCTGGCGCACCGGGTGCTCGACATTGCCGTACCGTGCGGCGATATCCTGCACCCACTCATTCACCGTGTCCCAGGTGGCCGTACTCCACTGCTTCAGCTCGATGACCAGCACGCTCGGCTGACCGTCCTTGTATCCGGACAGCACCACATCGGCTCGACGTCGTCCGTACTGTGGCGGGTTGAACTCAAGGGAGACGTAGACGTTCGTCAGCCCGGCGTTCTGGATGATGTTCGCCATGACGGGGAGGCTGTTCTTCCAGGACCCCTCCTCCCCGGTGTCACTGATCCGTTCGGTGACGTCCTTCTTCCTGTTCAACGACCGGATCAGGTCGTCGATGGCGGCGGGGCGGGTGGCATCGTAGAAGTTCTGTGCGGAATCCATGTAGCGGGATCGCTCAGCCATGTCGGCTCCTTGAGGTGAGTGCTTGTCGTTCTCGGTCTCGTGTCGGCGGATCAGGCGGGAGATCCGGCGGCGGACGAGGCCGTCGAGCAGCGCTCACGGAGCAGGTGGGCGTCCTGAAATCGGACGCCCGGAAGGAGGACGTCCTGCAAAGAAAAAGCGCGATCCGGTGAGGGATCGCGCTGGTGAAGGTCCGGTGGGACACTCAGCACTCCAAGCAGCACGAAAACTCGTGCGACGTGGAGGCATGTCCTGGTGGAAGCCTGTCGGTGTCGCGTGGTGGGTAAAGCGGTGATGGGGGAGCGGCGCGTCAGACGCCGGGGTCAGCTCAGGAGTTGTCCTGGCCGACAAGGTGCTTCAGCACCTCTCGGGTCTGACGGTCCGGTGAGTAGATCACCGTGCCCTGCATCCCGCGGGTCAGCAGCACCTTGTAGATGTGGCGGACCAGAATGTCGAAGTCATGGTCGGAGAGCTTGTTCCGCGAGAGTGCGGGGTCAGCGTTGCCCTCCCGGACCGTGACGAAATCCCCGTCGCGCCACACCATGTCCGGGCCGATGATCACCCCGGACCAGTCGTACTCGAAGCCCTGGGCGGTGTAGACACAGCCGACCTGCTCGAAGCCGCCCTTAGCGGTAGCCCACCGGAAACGCGGCGGGGCCGCGCCGACAGCACGGCTCTCCGGGTTGTTCCAGGGGCGCGTCCAACTGCCGAGCGTGACGTCCTCCCGAAGCTCGGTGTCTCCCTTGGTGACCTTGTTCCAGCGCCAGCAGTAGCCGGCACTGATCCTGGCCGAGTAGCCCTGGTCCATTCTCTGGCGGAGAAGGTCCTCCATCTCCTGTGGAGAATCCGCGACGCTGACTTCCACGTTCGGGTCCACCGGCAGCATCGGCGGATTCGCCGGATTTAGACGCCGGACCTGGATGTGGGAGAGGTCCGCGTAGTCGAGTCCGGCCTTGTTGAGCGAGACGGTGGACTCGAGTACATCGGCGGGGTCCTGGTCAACGCCCGCGACGTCGAGGACGGCGTCCAACCCCAGGACGCCCTCCACCCAGTTGGTGTAGCCGATGCTGCCACCGCACCGGAACTGCTCGGTCAGCTCCACATGGACAACCTCCAGGCCCTTGGCCTCGGCGAAGCGGGTGATCTCGAACAGTGAGCCCATTTCGCCGGGGCGAACCACCTGGTACTCGTCCAGCAGGAACACCGGCGTACGGGCGACGTCGATGAGCTCATCGATCTGCGGGCGGGCAGCGGCGCGTTGTGCGGCGGGGGTGAACCTGTTCGTCGAGGTCTCACGGATTCGGTGCGACTCATCGGCGATGAGGACGTCGAGGGAGTGCTTCTCGGCGTTCGTGAAACTGTTGAAGTACTTGAACAGCTGCTGGGTGGCCTTGTGGCGATGGCCGGCCACCCGTTTGTAGGTCTCGGTGAAGGCGTTGGACCCCGTGGCGTGCATGACACGCTTGCCCTGACGGCTCAGCTCACCGAGGGCGGAAAGGGCGACCACGGACTTTCCGCTTCCGGGGCCGCCGGAGACCACGATCACCCGCTTGTTGTCCGACTTCTGAGCCTGGTCCACGGTGTGCAGGATCAATTTCAGGGCATCGCGCTGGCGGTCCAGCAGGATGAACTCCTCACGCTCCCGGATCTCCGAGGCCGCCTTCTCCAGCAGCAGGCGGGAGGGTGTGAAGCTCGTGTTCTGCAGGTCATCGGCCAGCTGTGGATCAGCTTGGGGCGCCAGGCGTGCGCGGAGGTAGTCGCCGAAGTCGGTGACATCGCCGCCGGTGAACAGCTTCGTGTCAGAGTCGGTGACTAGGTCGTCGAGATCGGCGACGGCGAGGCGGGAGTCCGCATTGTGGAGGTAGACAGCCCCGTGGACCTGCTCGGGGTGATCCTCGAGGATCGTCGCGAAGGAGGTCAGGTAGCTGCGGTAGTCGTCGACCTGCAGGATCGGGTGGCTCCGGGGGGCGCCGAGGGTACCAGGGACATCGACCAACTCCGGATTGTCCTCGAAGGAGTGGGCAGTGGACCACTGCTTGAGTTCGACGATGACGTAGGAAGGCTCACCCGTGGTCGGGTGGGTGCCGGCGAGGATGGCGTCCACCCGCTTGGAAGTCAGCGGGAGCTGGTGTTCCAGCAGTACGGTGACGTCCCCGAGTCCGGCGGCGTTGATCGCCTTCGCCAGTTCGGGAACGCTCTTCTCCCATGAGCGGACCTCGGCGGGCGATGCTGCGCCCAGTCCTTCGAAACTGGCCTGCTGCACCATGTGTTCGGCGAGGTCTCTCGGGTTGGCAAAGCGGGTGGTCAGCTCCGCGGCGCTTGTACGAAGCAGCGGCAAGAATGTCTCCAGGCAGCACGAAATGTCGTGCGACGTGGAGGCATGTCCCAGCGGAAGCCTGTCGGGTCGCTCTTACGACTTTCACAGTACCTTGAGTTAGTGCAGGTCGTCTGGATCTTCCAGAGATCCCTGATCAACGCGGTACTCGAAGGTTTTCGGGGTGAGATCACGGTCCTGTGGAATCCAGTTCCGGTGGATTTTCTTCACTCCCGAAGTGCCAAAGTAGTCCTTGTCGTTGGGATCATCGGTGTCCGCTGAAGGGTCGCTATCCAAGTGAATGCTGTGCACGATGAAGAGATCGGTCCGCCGCCTACGAGCACTCTCCACCTCATTCTTGGTGACAGTGACAGTGCCTGCACCTCCGGTAGTCCCCTTCACCTCCACCACGAGTTCCTCGTTCTTCTTCACGCAGTGGAGGTCGATGGGCTTACCGTGCTCCGTTACTTTCCAACCGAGACGTTTTGGCCCTACCCTCGTTGAGTGGACACCCGATT
>NZ_JBQQOC010000056.1:0-3579 GCF_052264515.1 Candidatus Corynebacterium faecigallinarum | reverse complement strand
GGCCGTCTACCAGCAGCTTCACCCTCGCGTCTATGTCGTCCCGGATCAGCCGCATACGCCGGTCCCCCTCGATCCCTCGGTCGGACGGCTCATCAGTGAGCCACCGTTCCAACCTCCCGGCAGCGTCAGCGGGAAGCTCCAGCTGCGCCTGCGCCCCGACGACGATGACCCGGTCCGCCCGCCGCAGTAGCGCCGGATCGACACCCTTGGGGTGATCAGTGCTCATGTCAGCCCCGACCTCGGCGACAACGGCCGTGGACTGCTCGTTGAGGCGGCTACCCGGATGAGTTCCCGCCGAATGCACCTCGACAGCATCACCGGCGTGGTGGCGGGCCAGGGCGGCGGCCATCTGTGATTTACCGGCGTTGCTGACGCAGACGAACAGGACGCAGGGACGGGTGGTCATGAGAAGGTGTTCTCCTTTGTCGATTGTGTCGGCGAGGGCGTCTTGGTGGCGGCCCGGGGCACGGTCGGATCTCCAGCGAACAGGACCGGGCCCAGGCGCAGCATCACGTACACCAGTCCGACCAGCACCGGAACCTCGATCAACGGCCCGATCGTCCCTGCCAGCGCCTGGCCGGAGGCAGCACCGAACGTCCCGATCGCCACGGCGATCGCCAGCTCGAAGTTGTTGCCCGCCGCGGTGAATGCCACCGACGCTGACCGGGCGTAGTCGAGCCCCGACACCTTCGCCGTCACCAGTGCGAGGGCGAACATGCCCAGGAAGTAGATCACCAGCGGCACCGCGAGCCGTGCCACCGCCCACGGGTTCGCCGCGATCTGGTCGCCCTGCAGCGAGAACAGCAGCACGATGGTGTACAGCAGCCCGATCAGCGCCAACGGCGAGATTCTCGGCAGGTAGGTGTTCTCGTACCAGTCGCGGCCTTTGATCTTCTCGCCCAGTACCCGGGATCCGACCCCGGCGAGCAGGGGTATACCCAGGAACACCAGCACCGAGGTGACGATCGTCCAGAACGAGAACTCCGCCGAGCTCGTCTCCAATCCCAGCCAGGACGGCAGAACCTGCAGATAGAACCAGCCCAGCACGGCGAACATGAGCACCTGGAACACCGAGTTGATCGCCACCAGGACAGCGGTCGCCTCTCTGTCGCCGCACGACAGGTCCGACCAGACCAGCACCATCGCGATACAACGGGCCAGCCCGACGATGATCAACCCGGTACGCAGTTCGGGCTGGTCCGGCAGGAATATCCAGGCTAGGGCGAACATGAGCAGCGGACCGACAATCCAGTTGAGCACCAGTGACACACCCATCAGGCGGGCGTCGGCGGCGATCTGGCCGGCCTTGTCGTAGCGGACTTTGGCCAGCGGCGGGTACATCATCACCAGCAGTCCCACGGCAATGGGGATGGAGATTCCGCCGACCTCCACCGCGCCCAGGGCATCACCGATGCCGGGCAGTAGGCGACTGATGATCAGGCCGGCGGCCATCGCCAGGATGATCCAGATGGGCAGGAACCGGTCCAGAAACGACATCCGGGCAGGCCCTGCAGTCGGGGCCGAGGGTGGGGTCATGGGGGGCCATCCTGATTCGCATCGACGGTGATCAATACTAGAAGATAGTTCTGATATCGACGCCCGTCAATGTAGCGTGGTGGGCATGAGCACCACACAGCCGCTATCCGACACCGAGGTCCTGGATATCCAGCAGTGCTGCTCACTGGGCACCGGGCCGCTGACCCAGGACGAGTCTGTCCGCTATGCCGGCCTGTTCAAGGTACTGGCCGAGCCGGTACGGCTGCGCATCCTGTCGCAGTTGGCCGCCGCCGGGTGTGGCCCGGTCAGTGTCGGTGCACTCACCGCGATGATGGGGCTCAGTCAACCGACGATCTCACACCACTTGAAGATGATGACCGAAGCCGGGTTGCTGGACCGCCACCGTGACGGGCGCACTGTGATCCACCAGGTCCGCCCCGACGTCTTCGCCCAGCTGCGCACCGTGCTGCAGATCGGCTGACCCCACATCTCATGTGGGAAACCGGGCGGACGACAGAGGAACGATCGAAACAGCATGGACAGTAAAACCAGTACGGAGCCGACCCCAGCGCGGGCACACATCGAGCAGGACCACTACGAGGCGGTCGTCATCGGCGGCGGCCAGGCTGGTCTGGCAACCGCCTTCTACCTGTTGCGGGCCGGAGTGGACACCCTGGTCCTCGACGATCAACCGGCGGCCGGCGGGGCATGGCGGCACGTGTGGCCGTCGCTGCAACTGTTCTCCACTGCCGGGTTCTCCAACCTGCCGGGCATGCCGATGCCGGCCTATCAGGGATTCCCGCCGGCCACGCACGTCGTGGACTACCTCACCGCCTATGAACGCCGCTACTGGCTTCCCGTCGAACGGCCGGTACGGGTCGCCCGCGTCGAGCACCATGACAGGATCTTCTACATCGACGCCGAGCCACTGTCCGGCACAGGGGCAGGCACGCGGTCCTGGACGGCGACGAACGTCATCGCCGCGACCGGCACCTGGTCAGCCCCGTTCGTCCCCTCCTATCCGGGCACCTTCACCGGCACACAGTGGCATTCGGCAAACTACCCCGGCCCCGAGCCGTTCCGGGGAGGCACGGTCGCGGTGGTGGGCGCGGCCAACTCCGGGGCACAGATCGCCGCTGAGCTGACCGAGGATCCGGACGTCGGCGAGGTGCACTGGTACACCACCCACCCGCCGCGCTGGATGCCCGACGACGTCGACGGTCGAGTGTTGTTCCGCCACAACCGCGAACGCGCTGCCGCCATTAACCGTGGTGATCCCGATCCGGGTGCTGATTCCGACCTGGGTGACATCGTGGTCCTGCCGCAGGTGCGCACCGCCCGGGACGCCGGAGATCTGGAGGCCACCCCCATGTTCTCCTCCCTGGACGACGTCAAGTCCGACCAGTTGATCTGGTGTACCGGTTTCCGTCCGGCACTGGGGCCGGTACGACATCTCATCAGCGACGGCTCACCGCAGGTCCCCGGGCTGCTGCTGGTGGGCTACGGCGACTGGACCGGTCCCGGTTCAGCGACGATCACCGGCGTCGGCCCGTTCGCCAAGGCCGCCGCCCGGCAGGCTGCGGAGCGGGTCGGTAAGACCGTGAAGTAGCTCGACGGTCCGCTCTTCAACCAGCTATAACAAACAAATGCTTGTGTTAAAAGTGAGCGTTTGTGCATGTTGGGCGGCATGGCACCGAACATTGCGTTACCCCGTCCTGTCAGTGACCTGTCACCGAGAGAGCAGGCCGAGTTTCTGGCCCCGACGTTGGCTGCGTTGGCTGATGTCAACCGCTTGACCATCGCCCTGGCGTTGTCCGAGAAATCGATGACCAACCGACAGCTGCACGAGGCCACCGGGTTGAGCCCGGCCCTGGTCAGTCATCACCTGGTCGCGCTGCGCCGGGCCGGTGTCGTCGACACCGTGGCGAAGGGCCGAGCGAGTGTGAACAGCATCTGCTGTGAACAGCTTGCCGATCCGGTGCGCTGGCTGGCCCACCTGGCCACCCTGAGCCCGGAGGGGCAGAAAGCCTGCTGCACAGACGCCACCGGCGACCACGGCGACGATGCCAGCCGCGTCGCCCC
>NZ_JBQQOC010000055.1:0-3600 GCF_052264515.1 Candidatus Corynebacterium faecigallinarum | reverse complement strand
ACGCACCGGACGCATGGATCGACCAATCCAAAACGAAGATCGGCTACGAAATCTCTTTCACGCGCCACTTCTACAAGCCCACCCCCATGCGCACCCTCGCCGAAATCCAGGCCGATATCCGCGCCCTCACCGCTGAGACCGACAACCTCATGGCCGAAATTGCGGGTGAAGACTGATGTCTCAGGATCTCCAGCGGTACGACCGGTACGTGTCGAACAGTAGCCCGTGGCTTGGGGACCTACCGTCGCACTGGAGTATTCAGCGGACCAAGTCGCTTCTGGTCGAGCGGTCTCAGAAGGGGTTCCCGGACGAGCCGCTTCTTGCCTCAACGCAGAGTCATGGGGTGATCCTCAAGTCTGACTACGCCACGCGCACAGTGACTGCAACCAAAGATCTACACCTTCTGAAACTGGTGGAGGTTGGAGATTTCGTGATCAGCCTCCGCTCCTTCCAGGGTGGTATTGAACGTTGTCACCATCGAGGGATTATCTCGCCCGCCTACACGGTGCTGACCGCGAAGTCAGACAAGTACCGAGACTACCTCACATACCTGTTCAAGTCGAAGCCGTTCGTGGACTCCCTGACGCTGTCTGTGACTGGGATACGTGAAGGTCAAAACATAGACTACGCGACGTTGGCGGTTGATCTGCTTCCTGTGCCCCCGGACGACGAGCAGACGGCGATCGTCAAGTACCTCGCCCATGCAAACGCGCGCATCACCAAGGCCATCGCCGCCAAGCTCCGCCTCATCGCCCTCCTCGAGTCCCAAAAGATTGCGACAGTAAACGATGGTGTAGTAGATGATTGGCCACTAATTCCGGTCAAGAGGGCCCTGCATTCGATGACAGCAGGAGCGTGGGGATCCGCTCCCGAGGAGTCGGATGACCCTGCGAGATGGTGTGTACGAGTTGCTGACTTTGACTATTCATCGGGAGGAGTACTGGATTCTCCAAAGACGTACCGTGCTATTGCTGATCGAGAGTTTTTGAAGCGATCACTCAGACGAAGCGACCTACTGCTCGAAGGATCGGGCGGAGGTGAGAAGACACCTGTCGGGCGTGTGGTGCTGTTCGACCACGATGTCGACGCCCTCTGCTCGAACTTCCTACAACGGTTGCGACCAGCTGACAATGTCAATCCAGAATTTCTCTTGTTGATGCTCAGGCGAGTTCACGCGAGCGGTGAAGTCCGTAAGTACATCAAGCAGACGACTGGCATCCAGAATTTGGACCTCCACTCGTACATGAACCATGAAATTCCGATGCCCTCGTCTTTGGAACAGGAACGAGCTGTGTTAGACGTCAAGGCAGTGTTCCGGGAGATCGACGCCGTTGCTGCACGACTCAAGCAGGAGATCGCTCTCCTTCAGGAGTTCCGTACCAGCCTGGTCGCTGATGTGGTGACGGGCCAGGTGGACGTCCGCGGCGTGGCTGCGACGTTGCCGGACGCGGCCGAGGCGGATGCTAGTGCTGCCAACGAGGCTTCACCCGAGCTTGACAAGGATCTGATCGATGCGGTGGAGGGCGCCGATGTGTGATGGGTTGGGCTTCCGAAGTCAGTTTCAGAGTGTTACGATCTAGGTAACACGATGGAGCTGAGGTATGAGGACCGTGAGTTGGAGCGCCAGTGTACCGAGGGGCGCTACATGCAGCGCAAATTGGGCGCGCAGCGGGCGAAGGCGTTGCGCCTGCGTCTCGACGAGCTTCGGCGCGCCGAGGAACTCGCTGACCTGCTGTTCTTCGGTGGCAAGTGGGAGGAGCTGAAGGGTGACCGTGCGGGGCAGTGGTCGGGCAGACTGACCGCGAACTGGCGGCTCATTATCGAGCCGGACAGTACGGTCGTCACCATCGTTCGGGTCCGCGAGATCATCGACTATCACTGAGAGGAGCTGACATGACGAACCTTCCTGACTACGCCGTTGCCCCGGGTGAGCACATCCAAGAGTGGCTGGACGACCAGGGCATCAACGCGGCCGAACTGGCCCGTCGCCTCGACGTGACGCCGAAGCACGTCTCGGAGCTGCTCTCCGGGAAGGCTCCGTTGTCTGCCACTGTCGCGCTGAGCTTGGAGCGTGTCACGAGGATCCCGTCCCGGATCTGGAACCGATTCGAGGCAAGCTACCGGGAAGACGTGGCACGTCTCGCGGAGGCTGATCGGCTCGCCGCCCAGTACTCGCAGGCGAAACTTTTCCCGCTGGCCTATCTGCGCAAGTGGAGGTACATTTCAGCGCCGGCGCGCGACAAGGCGGGGACGGTTCGTGACCTGTTGAGTCTTTTCGGGATCGCAGATCTCGAAGCCTTTGCTGCGACGTGGGTGCATGCGAAGGTGGCGTACCGCAAGGTCACGCTTGCCACGGACAAGGTCTATGAGCGGGCGACGTGGCTCGCGCTCGGAGAGTGTGCGGCCGAGGTGGACAGCTTGGGCAAGTTTGACCGGTCCGGGCTTGAAGCGCTGATCCCCCAGTTGCGGGTGCTGACGGCGCGCCCGAATCCTGTCGAGGCTCTCGGCGAGGTGACAGCCATGCTCCGCGGCGTGGGAGTCGCGTTCTGTTTGATCCCGCCGATTCCAGGTTTTGGTGTGCACGGTGCGACCCGATGGATTTCGGGGCGCCCAGTGGTGCAGCTTTCCGTTCGCGGAAAGACAGATGACCAGCTCTGGTTCACACTCTTCCACGAGCTGGGACATGTGCTGCTACATGGCCAGAAGAAGGTCTTCCTGCAAGGGACAGGTGACCGAGCGGAAGCCGAGGCCGATGAGTTCGCTTCGTCGACACTGATCCCTGAGCCATACCGGGACCGGCTGCCGAGTGGCCGGAACATCGCTGTGGTGCGTGACCTTGCCGCAGATCTTGGCATCGCGCCGAGTATCGTCCTGGGCCAGGCTCAGCGAGCTACGAAGGACTTCGCGTGGGGCCAGAAACTCCGTGTAAAGCTAGTGTGGAACGACGCGAAGGAGGCGCAGTGATCGCCCCTCATCTCGACGAGGCTAGCCTCGAATCGCTCATCGTCACCCAGATGGTTGAAGAGGGTTGGAGCGAAGGGCGGGCTCCCGATTTCGATCCCTCCTATGCGCTCGACCTCGAACATCTCACGGCGTTCGTCGAGGCGACTCAACCCCACGTCGCGGAGGCGCTGTCGCTTGGTGAGCCGGCGCTTGCCCGTCACCGGTTCCTGGCCCGCTTGCAGGGTGAGATCACGAAACGTGGGGTAGTGGACATCCTCCGGGACGGTGTGGATCACCTCGGCCAGCATGTGGACCTCTACTACCCGCAACCCAGCGCAGGTAACACAAAGGCCACAAAGCTATTCGCAGCCAACCACTTCGTGATCACCCGGCAGGTGCACCACAGTCCGAGCAACCGCGGCGATGCCGTGGATCTTGTTGCGTTCGTGAATGGCATCCCCGTGTTCACGTTCGAGCTAAAGAACAACATCACCAAGCAGACTGTCGATGATGCCGTGCAGCAGTACCAACGCGACCGCGACCCGAAGGAATTGTTGTTCGCCTTCGGGCGCACGCTCGCACACTTCGCAGTCGATGACCAACGGGTGAAGTTCTGCACACAGTTGAAAGGAGCTTCATCGTGGTTCCTGCCGTTTG
>NZ_JBQQOC010000054.1:0-4793 GCF_052264515.1 Candidatus Corynebacterium faecigallinarum | reverse complement strand
GTGTCATCGCGTCACTCAAGCAGCACGACTACCCGGTCACCATCCGGGACCTCTTCACGTCCAAGACCGTCGGCGTGCTTGCCGAACTCATCGATGGCGCGGCGGATGAAAAGGAACTGGCACCCACGGATCCCGTGGCCGTACCCCCGTCCCCAGTTCTTGAGATGCTCCGAGAGTCTGGACAGGACGTGAATTCCTGGTTCTACTCCGAGAGCATCACCGTTCCGGACGGCACGTCCGCAACGACGCTACAGAACCAGCTGCACACCCTCGCTACAACAGTGGAGGCTCTGCGTCTCCGAGTCTCCCCCACCAGCAGGCGGCTCTGGACCTCCGAGATTCTCCCCGCACCACGGCCTATCTCTATCGTTGAACTTTCTGCATCCAGTTCGGAGCAGTCCATTCTCTCTGCGACGGCCCAGAAACTGGACTTCACCGACGGTGTCTCAGTGTCTGCTGCTGTTCACGGAGAGACGGTCACCCTGGTCGCCCACGCTGCCGCCATGGACCGCCGTCAGCTCCACCAGCTCGTGTCTCAACTGGGTGCACACAGCGAGGAAATCACATCCGGAGATTCACTGCTCAAGACCTTGCAGGAACTCGAGTCCCGCGGTGCCGACATGGCAGAGACCGCAGCCGAACGGGCGAAGCTCCTGGCTGCAGAGCTCACGGCCGCGCCCCGTGCGAGCGAGGATTACTTCACGCCGGGAGAGAACAGCCAGGTGAGCACTTCTCTCGAACTCTCCGGAATACTCACGGCTCTCGAACAGGTCCTCGGCACAGGTGTGATGGTCCACCTGGATGCCGGTCCAGGACCGGTGACCGCCGTCGCACCATACGCCCTCGGCACGCACCGGGACTCCGTCACCGCCCGGGACTACCCGGTGCTGAGGCACTACACGAAGGCCGGGCGCCGGGCACTGAAGAAGATCCCGCTGCCGGATGTTCTCGTCACCACACTCCCCGACGGGCCGGGCGAGGTCCGGACCGTGCTCTGCCCACAGGGGCCGGAGACACTCTACCGGGGCGTGGTCCGTATCACCGGGGAAACCGACCCGGAGTGCCGGCGGTCCGTCACCCTCCTCGGGTTCTCCACGGATGTGACACGTTCCCTCTCTGTGCTGATCACATAGCAGAAACGTGCTGCGCCCTCCGGGGTGCGGTTGCACAGTGAGGTTGCACAACGGTGAGGCCCCTGACCAGATGGTCCGGGGCCTCACCGTTGTACGGGTGCTGGTCGGTCTACTCCTCCCGCTGGTCTCGCTTGCTCACCTTGCCGACCGCGGTCTGCGGGAACTCATCGACGAACTCAATCATGTCCGGGATCTTGAAGGCCGCCAGACCGCGGTCCCGGAGGAACCGCTTGACCGCCAGCACACCCAGACCGGCAGGATCGACACCTTCCCGGGGGATGATGTAGGCCCTGGTTCGTTCCCCCAGATCATCGTCCGGTACTCCGACCACCGAGACATCGTGGATGCCCTCATGGCCGAGCAGGAGGTTCTCCACCTCCTCTGGGGAGATCTTCTCCCCACCCCGGTTGATCTGGTCCTTCGACCGACCCAGCACGGTGAGGTACCCGCGCTCATCCATGCGCACCACATCGCCGGTGCGGTAAAAGCCGTCTTCAGTGAAGCTCCGCCGGTTCACCTCCGGGGCGCGGAAATACCCCCGGATCGTGTACGGGCCCCGGGTCAGCAGATCGCCCGGGGTACCGGCCGGAACGTCGTTGTCTGCGGCATCCACCACCCGAACCTCATCATCAGGAGACATCCGCAGTCCCTGGGTCGCGGCGATGGTGGCGGGAGCATCATCGAGCCGAGTGTAATTCACCAGGCCCTCAGCCATGCCGAAGACCTGCTGCAGGGTCACCCCGAGTTCCGGACCCACCCGGCGCGCAGCCTCCTCGCTGAACTTCGCCCCACCGACCTGGAGGGTCTCCAGGCTGGAGAGATCGTAACCGTCCTTGAGCGGAGAGTTCAGCCACAGCAGAGCCAGCGGCGGTACCAGTTGACTCTGGGTGACCCGGTGCTTCTCGATGAGGGGGAACGCTGTCTCCGGCATGCCGTCCGGGGCGAGAACCATGGTCGCCCCCGCCATCACGGCTCCGAGCACACCCGGCGAACTCATGGTGAAGTTGTGTGAGATCGGCAGCACGACCAGTTGCACTGTGTGCTCGGTGATATCGCAGATCTCGTTGCTCGCTCTGACCGAGTAGAGGTAGTCGTCGTGCGTGCGAGGAATCATCTTGGGAAGCCCCGTGGTCCCGCCCGAGAGCTGGAGGAAGGCGATGTCCGCCGGGTTGCTGCGCTGTGCGTGCACCAGCGGTTCGCCGGCGGCGAGTCCAGCGAAACTGCCGTCGTTGACGGTCCAGCAGAAGTCCAGGGGAGGAAGCTTCCCCTCCGGCAGGGTGTCCGTGATGTAGCCACGTGCTCCGGAGAACTCGATGAAGTAGCTGATCTCGTGGGCCTTGTGTGCGGCCAGGGCGAAGACCGGAACCGCCCCGATCTCCCAGAGGGCGAAAACCATCTCCAGGTACTCGGGGATGTTCGGCAGGTGCACGACCACCCGGTCACCGCGTTCCAGACCCCGGTCCAGGAAGCCAGCGGCCAACCGGCGGACCCGGTCACCGAGTTCGGCGTAGGTAATCTCCCGGTCTCCGGAAATGACAGCTGTCTTGTCGGGGAACCGCGCGACGGTCGCAGCGAACATGTCGGCGTGGGTCTGCCCGGTCCAGTACCCGGCGGACCGGTACTTCTCGGCGAACTCCACAGGGTACGGGACCACACCGTCCACGGGCACAGGCGTCACTGCCATGTCAGATACCCCGGGAACTCAGTTGGTCAGCGGCACCGGGGACCGCCTCGGACAGATCATGGCCGGTGCCGACAATCCGGTTGTCCGCATCGACGTGGATGATCCGGGGTTCATAGGCGGCGGCCTCTTCCTCGGTGGCCTGAAGGTAACTCATGATGATGACCATG
The DNA here is from genome assembly GCF_052264515.1 of Candidatus Corynebacterium faecigallinarum. Taxonomy (NCBI): domain Bacteria; kingdom Bacillati; phylum Actinomycetota; class Actinomycetes; order Mycobacteriales; family Corynebacteriaceae; genus Corynebacterium; species Candidatus Corynebacterium faecigallinarum. The sequence continues at coordinate 1,809 of NZ_JBQQOC010000054.1, read as the reverse complement.
TCCCCGGGGTTGACCAGGTGCGCGGCCGCCCCGTTGATGCAGATGTGGCCTTTTCCGGCGGTCTCCGGGGCACCGGTGATCACGTAGGTCTCGATGCGCGCCCCGTTGGTGATGTCCACGATCTGGACCTTCTCACCCTCCAGCAGACCGGCCGCCTCGACGAGGGTGCGGTCGATGGTGACGGAACCGACATAGTGGAGGTCCGCCTGAGTGACGGTGGCGCGGTGGATCTTTGATCCCAGGATGGTTCGCTGCATCACTGTGCCGTCTCCGCCTTCTCGTACTGGGCGGCGAAGTCCCGGAGAGACTTCGGGCGAATGTCCTTCCAATACTCCTCGATGAACTCCACGGCCTCATCACGGGGCGCGCCGTCCGGAGCCCCGAAAACGATCTCCCAGCCAGCGGGCACGTTCTTGAAGGAAGGCCACAGGGAGTACTGCTCCTCGTGGTTGCGGACCACGAAGAACTCGTAGCGCTCGTCATCGAAGGGGTTGAGGTCAGACATGGTTGTTCTCCTTGGTGGTATCAGGGTTGTCAGTAATAGAGGTGAGAATGTCCTGGGCCCGGATGGCCACATTGGACAGCAGAGACGAGGTCAGGCCGTGGGAGTGCTCGACATTGCCGTTGAGGTAGATGCCGCCAACCTGGTTCTTCTCCCGCGGCAGATGAAGTCGATAGTCCCGGTCGACCACCGGCAGGCCGTCGACAAAGGCCCCCGTGACATCAACGGTGCTGTCAAGCAGGTCACTGGGGCTGCTGGGGCGGAAGCCGGTGGCGTAGATGACGGCATCAGCGGTCACGTTCCGCGTGTCGCGGTCGGCGAGATCACTGATCTGCACCGTGGCGTGGTCATCCGTCTGCCCGGTGATCTCAGCACGGGTCACCTTGTGCATGTGCAGCCGTCGGGTGCCCGCGACCTGCTCGTCGTAGCAGTGCTGGTAGAGCTCGTTGATGAGGTCCTCATCCACGGCGGAGTAGTTGGTGAGGCGGTGCTTGACCAGTAGTTCCCTCTTCAACTCAGCTGGTGCGGTGTAGTGGCCGTCAACAGCCTCGGGGTCGAAGATCTGGTTGGCGAAGGGTGTGCTGTCACTCGGCGTGTACCCGAATCCACGGAAGGAGTTGTGGATCTGCGCCTCCGGGTAGGTGTCGTAGAGGTGCTTCACCACCTCCGCCGCGCTCTGCCCGGCACCGACGACCACAAAGGTCCGGTGATCCAGCGAGGGAACCTGCGCGAGGTGACTGAGCAGCTGGTGATTGTGGAAGACCCGGGCACTGGTCTCCACCCCTTCCGGCAGGTGCGGTCGGATACCGGTGCCCAGCACCACCGACCGGGCACGGAGCGTCTCCTGCCCTCGTGACGAGGAGGTGGTCACCTCGTAGTGATTCCCGTTCCAGGAGATCCGCTCCACTGATGTCCCGTAGCTCACCGGGACAGTGACCCGGCCCGCCGCCCAGGACAGGTAATCGTGGAACTCTTGGCGGGACGGGGTGAAGGTGCTCAGATTGATGAAGGCGGAGAGCCTTCCCCGGTCATGGAGGTAGTTGAGGAAGCTGTAGGAGCTGACGGGGTTGCGCTGGGTGACCAGGTCCTTGAGGAAGCTGATCTGCATGTCTGTGCCGGGCAGCAGCATGCCGTCATGCCAGCCGAAGTGCGGCTGTTTCTCCAGGAACCGGGCGGTGGTGCGGGATGCCGGTTCCCTGGTGGTGTTCTCCTCCTCGAGGAGGATGCCGAGGGGGTCTGCTGCATGGATAGGTGACATCTGATCTGGCTTGCCTGGGAAGGCCGGCCTGGAAGGATGATCGTCATGC
>NZ_JBQQOC010000053.1:0-5102 GCF_052264515.1 Candidatus Corynebacterium faecigallinarum | reverse complement strand
GTCCTCCACGCCCTTCGCCGCAGGGGACGGGAAGAAGAAGTCCAAGCGCGACATGATCAAGGACTACTTCCGGCGCCAGTTCATGGGGGAGGAGCCGCAGACCGTCCGCACCGTCATCCGGTAGACGGCTAGAAGGAGCCGTCGATGTCGCTGACCACGACGACCTTCTGGTTCACGAACTCCTTGATGCCCAGGTCGATGAGCTCGTGGCCGTAGCCGGAGTGCTTCACACCGCCGAAGGGAACGTCGGCCTTCACACCGGTCGGCTGGTTGATGAAGACCATGCCGGTCTCGATACGGCGGGCGACCTTGCGGGCACGCTCGATGTCGGTGGAGAACACCGAACCGCCGAGGCCGAACGGCGTGTCATTGGCGATGCGTACGGCGTCCTCCTCGTCCTTGGCCCGGTAGAGCTGCGTGACCGGACCGAAGAACTCGGTCTGCGACGTCGCGGAGCCCTCCGGGATATCGGTCACCAGCAACGGGCGGGCGAACGCCCCCTGCTCCGGGACTTCAGCACCGATCGCCTCGACGGTCGCACCCTCGGCCTTCGCCTTCTCGACCTGCACCGCGAGATCATCGGCAGCCTGCTGGGACGACAGCGGTGCCAGCGTGGTGGACGGATCCATCGGATCACCGGCGACCAGCTCGGCGACATGACGGCGGTACTCGGTCAGGAACCGGTCGTACACTGCATCGACGACAATCAGCCGCTTGGAGGAGACACAAACCTGACCGGCATTCCAGTGCCGGCCGAACGCGGCCCACTTCGCGGCCTTCTCGACCTCCGCGTCCTCCAGGACGACGAAAGCGTCCGCACCGCCGAGCTCCAGGGTCGACTTCTTCAGGTTCTTCGCGGCGGCCGACGCAATGGCGGCGCCGGCACCCTCGGAACCCGTGAGAGCCACACCGCGGACACGCGAATCGGCGAGGATCCGGTCGGTGGCGTCATGACCGGCGAAGACATTGGTCAGCAGGTTCTCCGGGGCACCGGCCTGGCGGTACAGCTCAACCATGCGTAGCGCGGACTGCGGCACATTCGACGCGTGCTTGAGCACGATGGTGTTGCCGGCGAGGAACTGGGGAGCGCTGATGCGGATGACCTGGTAGTAGGGGAAGTTCCAGGGCTCCACGGCGTAGAGGACACCCAGCGGGTCATTGACCAGGGCGACATCCTGATCGCCGAATCCCTCGGCCCGGAGGTACCGCGGGGCCAGCGCCTCGGCACCGTGGTTTGCGTAGTACTCCAGGATGCCCGCCGAGAGTTCTACCTCGGCCTCCGCCTCACCGATGAGCTTGCCCATCTCGAGAGTCAGGGTCTCGGCATAGTCGCGCTTGTTCGCCCGCAGGATCTCCGCAGCCTTGGCGAGGACCGCGGCGCGCTCCTCGACCGGGGTCTGCGACCAGGTGCGGAACGTGGCATCGGCGCCGGTGACCGCCTGGTCGATCTCCTCGGCGGTGGCGGTCGGGAAGGTCTTGACGACCTCTCCGGTGTAAGGGTTGGTGGTTGCGTACGCCATGGTGGTGGTCCTTTCGTACGGTAGGTGGTTCGCTGTTCACTTCCCGAGTTTAGGTCCCTTCCCGGGTTTAGGTCCACCTCAGGCGGTTTCGGCAGGGTGATGTTGCACACAGGCGTGCCGACCATGACTGAGCTCTGCTGACTGTTGCCGACCGTCGCTGACCGTGACCCCCGGTCACCCCCGGGACCTACTCCACCGTAAACGTCACCGTCTCGGTGTACTCGGCACCGTAGCGGTCCGTCGCCGTGGCCTCGGCGGTGTGCTCGCCCGGGGTCAGGTCGGCCGGGACCGCGGTCCGCCACAGGTGCGGGCTGGACTGCGCCACATTGCCCGTGGTCGACAGGTTCTCGGTCGCGGAGATCGGATCGGTGAATTCCCAGCCCTTGTTCTCGCCCTCGCCGGTGGCAGGCTGGGTGATCTCGGCGTCCACGGCATTCCCACCGTCGAAGGAGACAGACACCGTCGCCTCGGTGGAACCACCGAAGAAGCTCGAGGTCAGGAAGGACTTGCCGTCCTTCAGATCTTCAGTAGACACCGTCAGCGGATCAATCGAGGCCGGCTCATCGCCCGCCTTGTCGTCGTCCTGCCACGCCTGGGCCTTCTCCGCCCACTCACGCCAGGTCGGCGAGTTGATGCCGATGAGCTGCTGGTGTGCCTGGTCGGCACCACGCACCGTGTAGTACCCGCCGTAGGTTCCCGGCTCGTCGCCGGAGAAGGTCAGCGTGTACACGCCAGGCTCCGCGGCCTCGGAGGTGTAGGCGTAGGGCACACCGTTCTCGTTGAGCCCGCCGGAGTACCAGTCACCGGAGACCGCACCGGCGACGATCTGGTCGTTCGGCAGCTCGGACAACCCGGCGTCCTTCCACTCCTGACGCTGCCCGCCGGCGAGCAGGTGCTCGAGGGTGTGGGTGTGGCCGCCGACGGTCACCAGGTTCGGGTGCGAGGAGACCGCGTCGTAGAAATCAAGAGCGTCATCGGTGATGAGCTCCTTGTAGTTCACGATCGGTGCGTGGGAGTAGACCACCACCTGTGCATTCTCGTCGACCTGGGCGAGGTCGTTCTTCAGCCAGGTCAGCTGCTCCTCGCCGACCTTCTCCAGATAGCCGTTCTTCGAGCCGTCCGGGTTCGCGCCCTTGTACTCGATGTTGTCGAGGGCGATGAAGTGCGTGTCGCCGACGTTGTAGGAGTAGTGCGTCGCGCCGAAGTCCTGCCGGTAGGTGTCGGTGGCGTGGGAGTCGTCCGCGGCGTCGTAGTCCATGTCGTGGTTGCCGGGCAACGCGCGCACCGGGCCGTTCATGCCCGCGTACAGCGAGCGGAGATCCGGGTTCAGTGACAGGTCGTCGCCGACATTGTCGCCCAGCAGCATGACGCCGCAGCCGGCGTAGTCATTGCGCTCGGCGAGGTCGGCGGGACCACCCTTGGCGGCGTACCCGACCTCCTCCTTCTCGTAGGTCTGGGTGTCCGCGGCGACCGGGCAGGACTGGTCCTTGGCTGCCGTAGCCTCGGACTTCGCCATGGGGAAGTTCACCGCGGCCGGCACGTCGCCGGTCGGTTCCAGGCCACCGAACTTCAGGTCGGTGGAGCCCTCCGGCAGGTGGTTGTAGCTGAACTGGGCGAAATTGTCGGCGTCGACCGGCACCTGCCAGCCGGCCGGCTGGGTGACCGACAGGGTGAGGTTGTCACCGGCGGGCAGCTCGTAGCGTCCCTCATCGTCGGTGGTGACGACGTCGACCCCGTTGCTCACGGGGACGCCGGCGATCGGCTCTTCGCCGTCGTCGAGGGTGGAGTTGCGGTTGGTGTCGTCGAAGACCTGGCCGGTGAAGGTGGACTGGTCCTCGGCCGGATCGTCGGAGACCTCGACCCGGCCTTCGTAGAGGCCGTCGTTGGTGGAGGGGCCACCGGGTCCAGTGTCGGAGGAGTCGGGGAGGGAACCGGGGAGAGAGCTGGTGATTGACCCGGCCGAGGCTGCTGAACCGGCGGGCGAGTAGCCGGGCAGGTCGTCGGCGACGGCGGTGGCTGTGGTGGAGGCGGCAGACGCGGTGAGCGCTGTGAGGATGGCGAGGGACGCGGCGGTGAGGTGCCTGCGTGAGGATGACGAGGAAGTCATGCGAGAGGTCATGGGAGAGTAAGCCCCTGAGAGGTTGGGAGAGTGGATGATGCGGCGGTATGGAGCAGATCCCCGAGCCCTTCCTCCGCCAGGTCCAAATCGATCCGGTGTTCCTGGGCCCGGGAGACATCGTCGATGTTTTCCATCAACCGGGTCAGGCGGGTGAGTTGGTCAGCCATGATCGTGTGGGGGGCATTATTCCAGTCCACGACCCCGTCCTGGAGACCATCGAGGTAGACCGTGAGCACCGATAAGGGGGTGCCCATTTCGTGGGCCAGATCAGAGAGCATCTGGCGGCGGACCTGTTCGGTGTGTTCCAGCCGGTCGGCCATGGTGTTGAAGGCATGCGCCAGGGTGGTGACCTCGGGGCCTGCTTCTCCGGCGGGCACGCGGATACGGTAGTTGCCGGCCGTCAGGCTGGTAGCGGCGCGGGTGAGCTCCTGCAGGGGGGGTGCGCAGGCGACGCGATAACCACAGGCTGGCCAGCAGGGCGCTGATCAAGGCGGTGGGCACGGGGGATACGTCCGTTGATGAGGTAGTGCGGATACATCACATCGCCGACATCTCCGCCCAGTACCCGGTCCGGGGTGCCGTGCATCATCTGGCCGTGACCTCCCATTCCCATCCTCCCGTTATGGTCGTCTGAGCCCATTCCGGTGAGCTTGTCGAGCTCATCGTCGGGAGTGCCATGAATGCCATCGACCCAGTCGTCGAGCACGATGGTCCACTCGACGTCCTGGTCCTCAGCGTCTTGCGGGTCACGGATGATCAGTGGGGCGTGGAGGCCGCGATCAAGCTGCAGGCCGGTGTGGGAATGGTAGAAGTAGGTGCCACCGTGGGGGACTTCAAAAACATAGGAGAAAGACTCGCCAGGTTCAATGGGGTCCTGGGTCATGCCGGGCACACCGTCGGCTGCGTTGTGGAGTGCGATGCCATGCCAGTGGATGGAGGTGCTCTCAGGCAGTTCATTGGTGATATCGACCTGGAGGACGTCGCCGGCGGTGGCCTCAATGGCCGCATCCCCGGTGTCAGAGACGTATCCCCACGTCTTGGCTTCGATGCCGCCGATATCCAGAGAGAGGGGCCGGGCGGTCAGTGTCCGGCGCACCGTCGGCTCACCGAGCGCAGTGGGGGTGGGAGTGGGGCGAAGGGAGGGACCTGGTGCCGAGGCAGCGGGTCCAGGGTCGCTGGTGCAGGCGGCCACGGCCCCGGTGCTGGCGAGGACGAGCCCGCCGAGCAGAAACTGTCGTCGGGAAAACGCGTTCGTCATGATTTAACCTTCCTTGGTGCAAGATTTCAGTGACACGGGAGACAGGCGCAGGTGAGGACCCTGCTGAGCCATCACGTCAGGCGCAGGTCTGTGACACAGGTGGCACCGTCGTCGGTGGTGGAAAACTCCGTGGTGCCGGTACGCCCCTGGTAGCTGACCTCAATCAGGCCGGTGGCATCATCGGGAAGCCAGAAGCCAATAAACC
>NZ_JBQQOC010000052.1:0-5176 GCF_052264515.1 Candidatus Corynebacterium faecigallinarum | reverse complement strand
ATACCCACAATCATGCCTCACTAAATTCCAGCATGGAAGAAGGCGGAACACTTTTCGGTGAGACAGGTTGGTAAGACATTTTTCGTGTTGGTTTCCGCAGGAGCTGCGGATTTTGAGATGCTCGTTGTGCGTGTCTTGTAAACCTTTAGATTATCGAGACAACTGGGGAGCGGCCCAGTGGCTGCTATTCCAATAATCCGGACCGTCGCACCGTGGACGGATACGACAGCAGTCGTTTCCGGTGTGAAGAAGATCAGGCGTGAGGAAGGAGCGAAGAGTACTTTCCTCACACCGACACAGTGCTTCGTCTCCAGGGCCGTGACCCTAGAGTTCGTCGAGCGCTTCTATGACCAGACCGGCAGCCAGCGCGCTGCTGTACTGCTGTTGCCCGGTGATCAGGCGACCATCACGTATTGCGAACGGCTCATTGGCTTCCCGACACAAGAACACAGTGTCGTCGATGCCTCTAGCCTCGCTCTCGATGGTGTAGTCGTTGAGAACAACACCGAAAGCCTCGTTAACCACTTCTTCCTCTGCATCGGTGAAGCCAGTCCACCGCTTCCCTGCAGCCAGCAGTGACCCGTCAGACAACCTGGACCACAGCAATAGTGAGGAACCGTGGCAGATCAGTGACACCACCTTGCCTGCTTCATAGAACGAAGAGATCAGATCATGCAGGTGATCATCATCCTTGAAGGTCAGCAGTGGTCCACCCCCACCGGCGACCCACACGGCATCATAGTCAGCAACGTCAACATCGGCGGTCGAGATTGTGTCACTGAGCAGGGGACCGAAGGTGTCGTGGTGCAGGAAACCGAGGGTGATCAGATCATCGCGGTAGTCCCCTCCTGGGGTTCTTGGGTCGCTGTGTGTATCGACCATCACTTCTCCGCCCTTAGGGGAGGCGATGTCAACGTCGTGACCGGCCTCAATGAATGCGAGGAACGCACGGGTGAGTTCCTCGCCAAAGAAGCCGACAGGCATCCCGTGCAGTTCTGCTGTGTTGGACACGATTGCCAGGATACGGCGTGGTTTATGGCTCCGTCCGGAACGTGCTTCGAAAGTGCTGTCAGTGTCGTTCATCAGGCTTCATCCTCTCCTATTAGGGGCATGGTGCCACGAAGGTGACGGCGTTCGTCAGCCTTCGCTGATGGTCATTTTCTTGATCTTGTCACCATCGAGGTCGAAGTCGAATCGCGACGGCCCGTTGGCGTGGGTTGACCGCCAGTCGCCGACGACGGTGATTTTGCCGTCGGCGGTGGAGGCTCGTTCTGCGCTGAAGGTTGGCTGGGATCCGATGAATGCGATCTGGCTCCACTCGTCAATCTCGTCGCGTCCGGTGATGATCTGACCCCAGTCATCGACGACAGCATCGGTGGTCAACGCATCAAGAAAAGCCTGGCTATCATGGTCGTTGACCGCGGTGAAGAATGAGGCGATCGGCTCGGGGATGTCAAGGCTGGTCACAAGAATATCCTTCGGTTAGGCGGACAGGGCGGGGTTAGCGCGTGGTGTAGCCACCGTTGGCGAAGATCGTCTGACCGGTGATCCACCAGCCGTCAGTCGCCAGGAACCTGATGATCGGTGCGATGTCCTCGATCTGGGTGAGCTGATTGCCCATGGCCTGGGACTTGTGGAACTCGACTCGTTCCGGCGTTTCCTGGCCGTAGAAGAACGGCGTGTCCATCGGGCCGGGGGCCACGGCGTTGACCGAGATGCCACGGTCGGCGAACTCCTTGGACGCCGCACGGGTGAAGTGCTCCACCGGGGCCTTGCCGCCGGCGTAGGTGGAGTAGCCGTCGGTGAAGGCGGCCAACAAGGCAGTGACCACGGTGATGATCTTGCCATCGTCGGAAAGATGCTTGCCTGCCTCCTTGATGAAGAAGTACGCAGCCTTGGAATTGATGTCGAACATCGAGTCGTACTCGTCCTCGGCGGTCTCGACGATGGGCTTGCGCAGCACCTTGCCGGCGGTGTTGATGGCGATGTCGATCTTGCCGAACGTCTTCTCGGCCTCATCGAACAGGGTCGCGACGTTCTGCGGTGCGGTCAGGTCGCCTTGGAAGATCGCACCCTGGACGTCTTCAGCCTGCACAGCGGCGAGGGTGTCCTCGGCATCCGGTCGACTGGCATCGGAATTGTAGTGGATCGCCACGTTGGCTCCGGCAGCCGCGGACTGGCGCGCCACCAGGCCTCCGAGATTCTTGCCGCCTCCGGCGATCAGGACGTTCTTTCCCTTGAGCGTGTGCTCAGTCATGCTGTCTTCCTTTCTCGTGGACTTCACGGATGAACATATCAGAGATATGTTGCGCCGTATCGATGATACGTACGCTACGGTAGCAGAATGAGCAGGGACGCGTCGACAGGAACGAGAGAAAAGTTGATCGCCGCTGCCGCGGACATGATCGCCCGCTCGCCCGGCGAGGACTTCTCGCTGCGGGCGGTGTGCGACACCGTGGGAGTCAAGCTGCCCACCGCCTACCACTTCTTCGGCTCCAAACAGGGACTTGCCGATGCCGTTGTCGAGCACGGTTTCGACATGTACATCGCCGAGAAACAGGCGATGGAGTGGACCGGTGACCCGATCCAGGACATCCGCACCGGATGGGACGCCCACGTCGACTTCGGCCTGGCCAACCCCGGGTTCTACGCACTGATGTACGGCAAGGTGCAGCCCGGTCACGCCCCGGCGGCCCAGTCCCGTCCCGCCGAGATCCTGCTCGAACTCACCATGACAGCCGCGGAACAGGGACGCCTCGCCGTCCCGCCGGAGCAGGCTTCCGCCCACATCCTGGCGACAAACATCGGCGTCACGCTGCGACAGATCATCCAGAGAACTGCCGACCCCGGGCTCTCTGCGGCGGTACGCGACGGGGTGATCAGCGCGATCACTGGAACAGTAGGCCAGGATGAGAATCAGGCTGTGGCGACGGTCGCAGAGAAGGCGGCCGCACACCCTGATCTGCTAGGAACTGCGGAGACACGGCTACTTCTCGAGTGGCTGAAGAGGATGAAAAACTCGACACCGTGACGACTCGACCCAACTGGCTATGATCTCTCCCCCCCCCCCTGCGCCACGCTGCGACCCACTGGCGGCCTTCTGGGCTCGACGTCACTGGTCCAGATGTTCCCGCGCGTGGTTACCGGCATCCTGGGTACGGAGACGGACCGGGCAGACCTTGTTTTTCCTGGGCATGATGAAGTATCATGGGTTCAATCGTTCGGTCCGCACTGGGAGAGATCCCAGGGGCGGACCGGATTTCTTTGTATGGAGACCTGCATGAACCAACTCAAAGCATGGCTGTCGGTCGAGGACCAGATCGCACTGCTCCGACGGCGAGGTATGCACGTCCCCGGCGACGGCAGTGCCGAACACCTACTGTCCACCATCGCGTACTACCGGCTCAGTGGCTACTGGTACCTGTACCGCCAACCTGACCCGGACAGACAGGATCGCCCCCTCAGCACATTCGTCGACGGAGCAACCCTCTCTGAGGTCAAGAATCTCTACGACTTCGACCGCCGACTCAAGTTACTGATCCTGTCTGGTATCGAACGTATCGAGGTCGCGCTTCGCGCCCGCCTTGGCCACGTCCTCGGATCACACGGAGCCCTGTGCTACGAAGACCCCCGGACCTTCCGGCCGACATTCCTGCACGCCGAATGGCTCAACCTCGCACACCGGAGAGTCGCCAGGACCCGGAAAAGCAACGACGAAGTCGTCCTTCACCACGATGCACACTACGACGGCCTCATCCCGATCTGGGTTCTCACCGACATGCTCGACTTCGCAGACATCTCCAAGCTCTACAAGGCAATGTTCGCCGAGGATCAACGACAGATCAGCCAGTGGCTCAACGTCATCCCGGCGCCCCGTGCAAGCAAAGAGGTCCGCCGTAAATGGGCCTCTCATCCGCCCCTGGCCAACTGGTTGGAGAACCTCACGGTGGTCCGAAACATATGCGCCCACCACGGCCGACTATGGAATCGCCAACTACCGCCTGTCGGCACCCCGCCTCGGGTCCGGCACCTGGGCGTATTCGATGATATCCCGGAATCACTGCATCAGGTCGAGCGCGTCCGTGGGACGATCAGCATCATCACTCACCTCATGAAGGTCATTGCACCTGAAAGCACCTGGAGCGCTGAGGTAGATAGCCTCATCACCAACACGTTTATCAAGCTGCCCGGCCGCAGCACCGACGAGATGCTGATGTCACTCAAGCAACGAGAGAAGCTGGATCGGTGAGTTAGCCTGCCACCGCGTCGCGTACGGCGGCGAGCTGGATGTTGCCCAGGCCTCCCAAACGACGGTTCTCGGCGATGGCGTTCGTCTCCCGGAAACTCTCCACACTGACCTTGCCCCACCCCGGCAGGGCACGCAGGAAACTGGTCAGGCGCGTCTTCACCAACACCGGATCCCCCAGGGCCTCATCCAACCCTGCCGCACCGCCAGTCTCGCCGGTGCGCAACCGGGCAGTGAACTCCGAGCGCTTGGCACGAGTCTCAGCTGCCTTCTGCAACGCAGTGGCGCGCTGTTCCGGGGTGAGGGTAGGAAGACTGGAAGCCATGAGCTGATCACATCACTTTCTTGTTGAACGACGGGTCGACACTACCCACACGGGTGGCATCTGCTGTGAACAGCAACTTACCAGTACCAGGGCGGCGGAAAGCCCGGAGCTTCGTCATCCATATGCGCTCTCAGTGCCGCCGGTGGGTCTCTTACAGCGTCCAGCGTCAGGCACGTACCGTAGATGTCCACTGCACAGCGCGCCGTCGCATCACCGGGGCGCTCTACAGGTCGTCAGTACAAGCGCTCACGCAGTGCGGCGCCGGCAACGTCCCGCTGCGCGGCGATTTGAATGAGGCTCGCGGCAACGGTCGACGATGCCGCCTGGAAAGTACGCCGACCTTTCCTCGTGAGGTTGATCTGGAATGCACGTTTGTCCCCGGCAACCTTCGCTCGATCGACAAGTCCGCGCTCCTCCATCTGCGTGACGAGGCGGGATAGACGCGGCTGCGAACGGCCGACTGACGTGCACATTGTCGACATCGGGGTCCATCCGCGTTGCTCCGAGAGGCACTCCATCACTTCATAGGCTGTCAGGCAGAGCGCGTGCTTCTCATTGAGTGAGGTTTCGATACGCTGCTGCGCGGCCTCGATGGGGCGAACTAC
>NZ_JBQQOC010000051.1:0-5516 GCF_052264515.1 Candidatus Corynebacterium faecigallinarum | reverse complement strand
ATGCCGGCGGCGACCTACTCTCCCACACCCTCCCAGGTGCAGTACCATCGGCGCAGGCAGGCTTAGCTTCCGGGTTCGGAAAGGGACCGGGCGTGACCCCGCCGCTAAAACCACCGACAAACACTACAGAACAAACCACACACACCCAACCCCACCAGCCAGCCCACAACAAAAGTAGGGCCAACACGCAGGATGGTGTGCCGTGCCGTTCCAGACACTGCACAATGAACGCGAATACCTAACTACACGGCATACTCATCACCAAAATAAACAAAATTAGTGTTATCCTCGGTCAATTAGTACCGGTCACCTCCACACCTCACAGTGCTTCCAGATCCGGCCTATCAACCCCGTAATCTACAGGGAACCTCAAACGAAACCTCATCTCGAAACAGGCTTCCCGCTTAGATGCTTTCAGCGGTTATCCCTCCCATACGTAGCCAACCAGCCATGCCACGGGCGTGACAACTGGCCCACCAGAGGTATGTCCAACCCGGTCCTCTCGTACTAGGGTCAGCCTTTCTCAAGTTTCAACGCGCGCGGCGGATAGAGACCGAACTGTCTCACGACGTTCTGAACCCAGCTCGCGTGCCGCTTTAATGGGCGAACAGCCCAACCCTTGGGACCAACTCCAGCCCCAGGATGCGACGAGCCGACATCGAGGTGCCAAACCATCCCGTCGATATGGACTCTTGGGGAAGATCAGCCTGTTATCCCCGGGGTACCTTTTATCCGTTGAGCGACACCGCTTCCACAAGCCGGTGCCGGATCACTAGTCCCTACTTTCGTACCTGCTCGACCTGTCAGTCTCACAGTCAAGCTCCCTTGTGCACTTACACTCAACACCTGATTACCAACCAGGCTGAGGGAACCTTTGGGCGCCTCCGTTACTCTTTGGGAGGCAACCGCCCCAGTTAAACTACCCACCAGGCACTGTCCCTAACCCAGATCATGGGCCGAGGTTCAGATATCCAGCACGATCAGAGTGGTATTTCAACAACGACTCCACAACCACTAGCGTGGCTGCTTCACAGTCTCCCACCTATCCTACACAAACCGAACCGAACACCAATACCAAGCTATAGTGAAGGTCCCGGGGTCTTTTCGTCCTGCCGCGCGTAACGAGCATCTTTACTCGTACTGCAATTTCGCCGGGCCTGTGGTTGAGACAGCAGGGAAGTCGTTACGCCATTCGTGCAGGTCGGAACTTACCCGACAAGGAATTTCGCTACCTTAGGATGGTTATAGTTACCACCGCCGTTTACTGGGGCTTAAATTCTCCGCTTCGACCACAAGGGTCTAACAGGTCCTCTTAACCTTCCAGCACCGGGCAGGCGTCAGTCCGTATACATCGACTTACCGTCTTCGCACGGACCTGTGTTTTTGATAAACAGTCGCTTCCCTCTATTCTCTGCGACCCACACCAGCTACCAGCCGTAAAGACTGCCACCAGCACGGGCCCCCCTTCTCCCGAAGTTACGGGGGCATTTTGCCGAGTTCCTTAACCACAGTTCACCCGATCGCCTTAGTATTCTCTACCTGACCACCTGTGTCGGTTTGGGGTACGGGCCGAATGTGCACATCGCTAGAGGCTTTTCTCGACAGCATAGGATCACCGACATCCCCGCAAACGGGTACGCATCACGCCTCACCCACATGGCCCCCGGATTTACCTGGGGACCGGGCCACACGCTTACACCACAATCCAATAAGTGGCTCGGCTACCTTCCTGCGTCACCCCATCACTTGGCTACTACCAGCTCAGGTCCCGCGCATCCACACCACCTAGAGCCACAAAGTGACTCCTGACGGTACTTCAGGGCGGTTAGTATCACCGATTCACCATGGTCGCACACACACGGGTACGGGAATATCAACCCGTTATCCATCGACTACGCCTGTCGGCCTCGCCTTAGGCCCCGACTCACCCTGGGAAGATTAACTTGACCCAGGAACCCTTGGTCATCCGGCGGATGAGGTTCTCACTCATCATTCGCTACTCATGCCTGCATTCTCACTCGCATAGCGTCCAGCACTGGGTCACCCCGCACCTTCACTCGCCACACGACGCTCCCCTACCAACCCACACAAAAAGTGTGAGTTCCGCGGCTTCGGCGGTGTACTTGAGCCCCACTACATTGTCGGCGCAGGACCACTCGACCAGTGAGCTATTACGCACTCTTTCAAGGATGGCTGCTTCTAAGCCAACCTCCTGGCTGTCTTCGCGATCCCACATCCTTTTCCACTTAGTACACCCTTAGGGGCCTTAGCCGGCGATCTGGGCTGTTTCCCTCTCGACTACGAAGCTTATCCCCCGCAGTCTCACTGCCGCGCTCTCACTATACCGGCATTCGGAGTTTGGCTGATGTCGCTAAGATGATAGTCCCGCTAAACCAACCAGTAGCTCTACCTCCGGCAAGAAACACACGACGCTGCACCTAAATGCATTTCGGGGAGAACCAGCTATCACGGAGTTTGATTGGCCTTTCACCCCTACCCACAACTCATCCCCTCAGTTTTCAACCTAAGTGGGTTCGCGCCTCCACGACGTCTTACCGTCGCTTCACACTGGCCATGGGTAGATCACCCCGCTTCGGGTCCAGGACACGCCACTAAAAACACACTAGTTAGTATTCGCTTTCGCTACGGCTACCCCACACGGGTTAACCTCGCGACGTGCCGCTGACTCGCAGGCTCATTCTTCAAAAGGCACGCCATCACCCCAAAAAAGAGGCTCTGACGGATTGTAAGCGCACGGTTTCAGGTACTATTTCACTCCCCTCCCGGGGTACTTTTCACCATTCCCTCACGGTACTAATCCGCTATCGGTCACAACAAGTATTCAGGCTTACCGGGTGGTCCCGGCAGATTCACAGCAGATTCCACGAGCCCGCTGCTACTCGGGGACACTCGCAACCCAAGAAGCTGATGTTTTCACGTACCGGACTCTCACCGTCTACGGCAGGCCATTCCAAACCACTTCCGCTAACACCAACAACCAGGCGGCAGGCTGACAGACCCACCACACAAGACCCCACAACACCCCACATGCAACCCCTGTCAGGTATCACACACATGAAGTTTAGCCAAAAATCCGATTTCGCTCGCCGCTACTCACGGAATCACAATTGTTTTCTTCTCCTGCGGGTACTAAGATGTTTCACTTCCCCGCGTTCCCTCCACACCAGCTATTTCATTCACCAGCGGGTGACCGCGCATAACCACGGCCGGGTTTCCCCATTCGGACATCCTCGGATCAACGCTCAGTTGGCAACTCCCCGAGGCATAACGCAGCCTCTCACGTCCTTCATCGGCTCATTGTGCCAAGGCATCCACCGTGCGCCCTTCACAGACAACACTAAAACTTTCATCAAGATGACTCGAGATCATAAACATGATCAAAAATTGCATACAATAAAGAAGATACTCGCGTCCACTATACAGTTCTCAAACAACACGACGGCAAACCACACCAACACCCAAACCACCCGACAGGCAGCCCGACACCAATGTGACCGTCCAGTTTCAGGAGCATGCTGCTCCAGACACCCAACAGACGCAACAAACCAAACACAACTCTGCCGCACACCACAAGACCGTGTGAACTTGAAGAAAACAGTGATCCAGGGGTGATCTCCACCCGGATTCAACAAACACGCTACGCAACACCATCAACGGTGAAGGCGTGCAACCAAAAAGCTCCTTAGAAAGGAGGTGATCCAGCCGCACCTTCCGGTACGGCTACCTTGTTACGACTTCGTCCCAATCGCCGATCCCACCTTCGACAGCTCCCTAACGAGTTTGGGCCACTGGCTTCGGGTGTTACCAACTTTCATGACGTGACGGGCGGTGTGTACAAGGCCCGGGAACGTATTCACCGCAGCGTTGCTGATCTGCGATTACTAGCGACTCCGACTTCATGGAGTCGAGTTGCAGACTCCAATCCGAACTGAGACCGGCTTTAAAGGGATTAGCACCACCTCACGGTGTAGCAACCCACTGTACCGACCATTGTAGCATGTGTGAAGCCCTGGACATAAGGGGCATGATGATTTGACGTCATCCCCACCTTCCTCCGAGTTAACCCCGGCAGTCTCTCGCGAGTCCCCACCATAACGTGCTGGCAACACAAGACAAGGGTTGCGCTCGTTGCGGGACTTAACCCAACATCTCACGACACGAGCTGACGACAACCATGCACCACCTGTATACAGACCACAAGGGAAAACACATCTCTGTGCCGATCCTGCATATGTCAAGCCCAGGTAAGGTTCTTCGCGTTGCATCGAATTAATCCACATGCTCCGCCGCTTGTGCGGGCCCCCGTCAATTCCTTTGAGTTTTAGCCTTGCGGCCGTACTCCCCAGGCGGGGCGCTTAATGCGTTAGCTACGGCACGGAAGTCGTGGAAGACCCCCACACCTAGCGCCCACCGTTTACGGCATGGACTACCAGGGTATCTAATCCTGTTCGCTACCCATGCTTTCGCTCCTCAGCGTCAGTAACTGCCCAGAGACCTGCCTTCGCCATCGGTGTTCCTCCTGATATCTGCGCATTTCACCGCTACACCAGGAATTCCAGTCTCCCCTACAGTACTCAAGTTATGCCCGTATCGCCTGCACGCCCGGAGTTAAGCCCCGGAATTTCACAGACGACGCGACAAACCACCTACGAGCTCTTTACGCCCAGTAATTCCGGACAACGCTCGCACCCTACGTATTACCGCGGCTGCTGGCACGTAGTTAGCCGGTGCTTCTTCTACCACTACCGTCACAAAAAGCTTCGTCATGGTTGAAAGGAGTTTACAACCCGAAGGCCGTCATCCCCCACGCGGCGTCGCTGCATCAGGCTTGCGCCCATTGTGCAATATTCCCCACTGCTGCCTCCCGTAGGAGTTTGGGCCGTGTCTCAGTCCCAATGTGGCCGTCCACCCTCTCAGGCCGGCTACCCGTCGACGCCTTGGTAGGCCATTACCCCACCAACAAGCTGATAGGCCGCGGGCTCATCCTGCACCGAAAAACTTTCCACCACCGACACTAAACGATGGTCCTATCCGGTATTAGACCCAGTTTCCCAGGCTTATCCCGAAGTGCAGGGCAGATCACCCACGTGTTACTCACCCGTTCGCCACTCGAGTACCCCAGCAAGCTGGGGCCTTTCCGTTCGACTTGCATGTGTTAAGCACGCCGCCAGCGTTCGTCCTGAGCCAGGATCAAACTCTCCATAAAAGCAAAATCAGCCTTACAAAAAGCCCGACATCACTGGCAAAAATACAAAAATTACCGGACTGTCAACAATCAAGTCAACAATCACATGCGCCCAGCCACCACGGGGGTGGCGACCAGCACGCACAAAAACAATCATCAACACCAAAGCTGAACAGCCACAGTAAAAATAAGAAGACAGTGTTTAACAAGCCATCACGCTTGCCGGCACCATCCCCAAACCACCGCGCCACACAACCGGTGCGACAAAAATGCTTGGTTTGTTACGCTATTGAGTTCTCAAACAACATGC
>NZ_JBQQOC010000050.1:0-6750 GCF_052264515.1 Candidatus Corynebacterium faecigallinarum | reverse complement strand
GGGTGTGGTCACCGCCTCCGCCGACCCGGTCTCCGGATGTGAGGTCGAGCCGCTCGGGGTGCTGCGGTACTGGCCGGTCTGCTCCCCGGCACTTGCCGAGCAACTGGGCACAGAAAACGCAGACGGCACAGGCGACACAGACGGCACAGCCGGATGGGGATCCCTGCCGCTGCTCATCATCGGTGAGCATGACCGGATGACCGACGACATCCTCGACCTGCACGGCATCACCCCGGACCCGGGTCGCCGGGTTTCCCGGATCCCCAGCTTCGAAGGGCTCAACGACGCCGTCGTCGCAGGTCTCGGCTGGACGGTGGTCCCGGTTCCCTCGGCCTCCGCGTTCGTGGACGCCGGCACCATGGTCCGGCTCAGCGACGACGTCCACGAGGTGCCGCTGTACTGGCAGCGGTGGCGGCTGGAATCCGACACCCTGGAGGCACTGACCGATGCAATCCACGCCGCGGCTGCGGTGGGGCTGGGTTAACTGGAGGACGTGGACAGTGCTCGTCCGGTCGCGGTATCCGTCCCCGCAACCTCGGCTGGCGTCCCGTCGGCGATGATGCGTCCACCGTCGGCACCCGCACCGGGACCTAAGTCGATCACCCGGTCGGCCTGGGCGACAACCCGCAGGTCATGCTCGACGACCACGACGGAATCCCCGGCGTCCACCAGGCGGTGCAGTTCGGTGACCAGCAGATCCACGTCCGCCGGGTGCAGTCCGGTCGTCGGCTCGTCCAACAGGTGCACCGTCGGGGTACGTCGCCGCGTCCTACTGGAGCGCTGCAGCTCGGTGGCCAGCTTGATGCGCTGCGCCTCGCCGCCGGAGAGCTCCGGGGCACCCTGGCCCAACCGCAGGTAGTCCAGTCCGACCGCATGCAACGCCTGCAGGACAGCGGCAATCTGCGGCTCGTCGGCGAAGACGTCCCCGGCCTCGGCGACGGTGAGGTCCAGAATGTCGGCCACCGTGTAGCCGTGCCAGGTGACCTGGAGGGTTTCGGCGTTGTACCGGGCGCCGTGGCAGTCCGGGCAGGTGGTGTAACTGCCCGGCAGGAACACCAGCTCCACCTCGATCGTGCCTTCCCCGTTGCAGGTCGGGCAGCGTCCTTCGGTGACGTTGTAGGAGAACCGCGACACCGTCCAGCCGCGCTTCCGCGCCTCCCCGGTGGACGCGAAGAGTTTGCGCACCCGGTCGAACAGACCGGTGTAGGTCGCCAGCGTGGAGCGCGGCGTGCGACCGATGGGCTGCTGGGTGATCAGCAGGGTGCGCAGCCCCTCATCCTCCAGGAGCGAGGGGAGTACCTGTGAGACCAACGTCGACTTGCCTGACCCGGAGACCCCGCTGACCGCCGTGAACTGGCCGAGCCCGACGGTGGTGTCGATGTCGAGGGTGCGCTCGGTGGTGCGGACCGGCACCTGCGAGGTGGCCGTCCGCGGGGCATCTACATCCCCGGTCAGGGTGGGGAAGGACGCGGCGAGCGCCCGGCCGGTGGGGGTGTCCCGGCCCGCCAACCCCGTCTGCTGTCCTGCCACCGGACCCGACCACAGCACCTGACCGCCGTGCTCGCCGGCACCGGGGCCGACGTCGATCACCCAATCGGCGCCTGCGACCAAGGACATGTCATGCTCCACGAGGATCACACTGTTGCCGGCGTCGACGAAACGACGCATCAGGTCCCGCACCGCGGTGCGCTCGGTCGGGTGCAGTCCCGCCGACGGTTCATCGAGGACGTACACGACCCCGAACAGGCCGGAGTGCAGTTGGGACGCCAACCGCAGTCGCTGCATCTCCCCGGCGGACAGGGTCCGCGCGGGGCGGTCCAGACTCAGATGGCCCAGGCCGAGATCGATCGCGGCAGTGAGCGTCGGGACGACCTGGTCCAGCAGCAGGCGCTCGGCCTCGGCGGTGGAGTCGAGTGGCGCAGTTTCGGGCGCGGTATCCGGTGTAGCACCCGGCCCACGGTTCACGACCGTGAGCACCTCGTCCAAGGAGAGTGCATTGAGTTCGTCGACCGCGAACCCGCGGTAGGTCACCGCCAGGGCGTCACTGGTGAGCCGGCGGCCTTGGCAGTCCGGGCAGGTGGACTCCTCCATGAAGGACAACACGCGGTTGCGCGTGGTGTCCGACCCGGTGGAGGCCAGCGTCTCGCGCAGGTACACCGCCACTGACCGCCACGTTCCGTCGTAGGTGCGCTGGATCTGGTGGGCGCCACGCACCGGGTGGACGGTGACCACCGGCTTGTCCTCGGTGAACAGGATCCAGTCCCGGTCCTCCCGGGACAACTGCGACCAGGGCACGTCGGTGTCGTAGCCGAGGGTGACCAGGATGTCGTGGAAATTCTTGCCCAGCCACGCGCCGGGCCAGGCGGCGACGGCTCCGTCGTCGATCGACAGTGAAGCGTCCGGCACCATCGACGCCTCGGTGGGGGCGTGGACGGTGCCGGTGCCCTGGCACGTCGGGCACATGCCGGCGGCGGTGTTGGGGGAGAAGTGGTCGGAATCCAGGCGTCCGACCCGGTCCACCAGAGCATCCGGGTACTCACCGCACCGGGAGAACAACAGACGCACCGAGTTCGACACCGTGGAGAAGGTGCCTACTGTCGAGCGGGCACCGCCGGCAGAGCGGGCCTGCTCGAGTGCGACACTCGGCGGCAGTCCCTCGACGCGGGCGACCTTCGGGTCGACCGCCCCGGCGATCAGTCGGCGGGCGAAGGGGGCGACGGACTCCAGGTACCGGCGTTGTGCCTCACCGTGGATCGTCCCGAACGCCAGGGAGGACTTGCCGGATCCGGAGACGCCGGTGATCGCCACCAGGCAGTCCCGCGGCAGTTCGACATCCACGTGACGGAGATTGCGCAGGTGGGCGTCGTGGACGCGGATCATTCCGGAGTCAGGGTGCGTGCTGTCGACCATGGCCGTCCAGTCTAACCGGTGACGCCTGGGCCGGGGCAGGTGCACGTCCTACCTGCTGAGTCGACGGTAGGCCCTCGCCGACAGCGGGACGAAGACCGCCAGCAGGACCAGGGGCCAGATCACCGCCGCGAGGACGGCATGGTCGGCGAGCAGGCCACCGGTGTAGCCAGTCGGGTTGCCGAAGAGTTCACGGACTGCGGTGGCGGTCGCCGAGATCGGGTTCCAGGTGGCGACCGGTTCCAGCCAGGACGGCATGAACTCCGGGGAGACGAATGCCGCCGACAGGAAGCCGACCGGCCAGACGAGGACCTGGACCAACATGCCCGCGCCTTCGTTGCGGCCGATGGTCAGTCCCAGGTAGATGCCGATCCACAGCACCGCCATCCGGAACCAGAGCAGGAGGACGACTGCCAGCAGGGCCTCGGCGGGTGAGCCGGTGATTCCCCAGCCGAGCAACAGACCACCGACGATCAGGACAGTCAACTCGACCGTCGAGGTGATCATGTCCGCACCGACCCGGCCGAAAGCGACGGAGGTGTCGCCGATGGGCAGGGAACGGAAGCGGTCGGTGATCCCCTTCTTCGCGTCATTGGCCATGGCCGTGGTCGTGGCCTCGACCCCGAACATCATGGACAGGGCCATCATGCCGGGCAGCAGGAAGTGGATGTAGTCCCCGCCGCCGGGCAGGTCGATGGACCCGCCGAAGAGCAGGGCGAACATCAGCAACAGCATGATCGTGAACATGATGCCGAAGATGGGTGTCAGCGGTTGGCGCGCCCAGTGCTGCAGTTCGCGGCGAGTGAGGATGAGTCCGCTGCGCAGGCTGTTCGTGGATTGAGTGGGCTGAGTGGGGTGAGTGGGGTGAGTGGGGTGAGTGGGTGCAGTGGTGGTCATGCTGTCTCCTTCTCGGGCCGGTCCTGGTGTGATCGGTCCGGGTGTGCGGTGACGGCGAGGAAGACCTCGTCGAGGGTGGGACGCCGCAGTGCGATGTCGCTGGGAGGGATGCCGGCGACGTCGAGTGCGCGGACGGTGTCAGTGAGATCGGTGGCCCCGCGTGGCGCGGGGACGCTGATGAACGTGCTCTCCGGTGTGACCGTGAGGTCGTCCTCGGTGACATCGGCCCCGGACCGGGTGCAGTTCAGGGCGGCGAGGATATCGGCCGGTGCAACGTCCGGGCCGAATGTGAGGTCGATCCGGTCGCCGCCGAGTGCGCCCTTGAGTTCTTCCGGGGTGCCTTCGGCAATCACACGGCCGTCTTTCATGATCGAGATCCGGTCGGCGAGGCGGTCGGCCTCCTCAAGGTACTGGGTGGTCAGCAGGACGGTGGTTCCCTCGGACGCGGCGCGGGTGATCGCGTCCCAGACATCCAGGCGTCCCTGCGGGTCGAGGCCGGTGGTGGGCTCGTCGAGGAACAGGACGTCAGGATTCCGGATCAGTGACACGGCGATGTCGAGGCGGCGCCGCATGCCTCCGGAGTAGCCGGATGCCGGACGATCGGCGGCCTCGGTGAGGGAGAACTGCTTCAGCAGTTCGGTGGCTCGCCGGGCGGCGTCCTTGCGGGACAGGCCGAGCAGCCGGGCGAACATCACCAGGTTCTGGTGTCCGCTGAGGATCTCGTCCACTGCGGCGTCCTGGCCGACCAACCCGATCCGCTGACGGACCGACGTGCCGTCGGAGACGTCGATCCCGGAGACCCGGGCGGTGCCACCGTCGTGACTGGTGAGGGTGGTCAAGATCCCGACGGCGGTGGACTTCCCGGCGCCGTTGGGCCCGAGGAGGCCATGGATCGTCCCTGGTGCGACGGTGAGGGTGAAGCCGTCGAGTGCGCGCTTGTCGCCGTAGGTTTTGACGAGGTCGAGGGCATGAAGGGCAGGGGATGGTGCAGCATTCACCCAAAACTCCTAACAGTGTTCGGACTTGAAGGACTTTTTAACGTACGCCGTTCGGAGTATGGTGTCAACCATGGCTGAGAACTCCACCGACCGCATGCTCCGGCTGCTCTGGCGCCACCAGTTGGGCGAGGAGTCCGGTGCGCGCGGACCGAGGAAAAAATGGACCCTCGACGAGGTCGTCGACACCGCCATCGCCGAGGCCGACGGGGCGGGGCTGGACGGACTGGCGGACCTGTCGGGGCTGTCGATCCGCCGGCTCGCCGAGAAGCTCGGCACCTCGGCGGCCACGCTGTACACCTACATCCCAGGCCGGGACGAACTGCTGGGCCTCATGGTCGACCAGGTGATGGGGCGGGTTGATCTACCGACGTTCAAGGACGCCGCCGACAGCGTCGGGGACGCCGAAACCTCCGACGGCTGGCGCGATCGGCTGCGCACCGTCTCGCAGGTGACCTGGGATGAGATCCACGACCACCCCTGGTTGATCGGTGCGCAGAGCCACCGCCCGATGATCGGGCCGAACATCTCCGCCCGCTACGAATGGCAGCTCACCGCCCTGGAGGGCTGCGGGCTCGACGACATCGCCATGGACCACACCATCAGCCTGGTCACCGCCCATGCCACGGCCAGTGCCCAGGCCGACCTCGGCGCCGAACGGCTGGCGCAGACCTCCGGGATCAGCGATGCGCAGTGGTGGGAGGTCAACGGGCCGGTACTTGCCGAGGTCATGCCGGAGGGCAGCTACCCGATCTCCGGGCGGGTGGGCAGTGCCGTCGGCGAAAAGTATCAGGCGATCACCGACCAGAAGGCTGTCTACGCCTTCGGCCTGGCGACGATCCTCGACGGTGTGGGGCGGCGGAGGGACAGTACCCCGTCCTGACTCCGTCCTGGCTCTGCCCCGGGGTCCTGCCCGCGGGATATGGCTAGGCTGGCACCATGGATCTTGGAATTGCAGGGCGTTGGGCCGTGGTGGGAGCTTCGAGCAAGGGGCTGGGGTTCGGGTGCGCGGCAGCGCTCGCGAACGAGGGGGTGAATCTCGTCGTCAATGCCCGGGGGAGTGATGCCCTCGCTGAGGCAGCGGTGCAGCTACGACGCACCGGTGTGGAGGTCCGCGAGGTCGTCGGATCGGTGACGGAACCCGAGGTACGCGCTGAACTGCTGGACGCCGCACCACAGATCGACATCCTGGTCACCAACGCCGGGGGACCGCCGACCGGGGACTTCCGCGACTGGGACGAGGACACCTGGCTCGCCGCGATCCGCCAGAACATGCTCACCCCCGTCGAACTGATCAACGCCACCGTGGACGACATGGCCGGGCGTGGCTTCGGCCGGGTCGTCAACATCACCTCGGCGGCGGTGAAGGCCCCGATCGCGAAGCTCGGCCTGTCCAACGGCGCACGCAGCGGATTGACCGGCTTCATTGCTGGTGTGGCCCGCCAACCGCAGCTCGCGTCGTCCAATGTGACCATCAACAATCTGTTGCCTGGCAGGTTCGCCACCGCACGGCTGACCGAGACCGGTGACGGCACGATGCCGGAGCCCACCGGGATCCCGACCGGACGCTTCGGCGACCCCGCCGAGTTCGGGGCGACGTGCGCTTTCCTGTGCTCGAGCCAGGCGTCCTACATCACCGGTCAGAACGTCCTGATAGACGGAGGCGCCTACCCAGGTACGTTCTGAACTGATTCTGGCTGGGAATTTCAGTCCTGTACGTGGACGGCCAGCTGGGCGAGAATGCTGCTCTTCCAGCCGCTACCCATTCCTTTGTGCGCCCTGAGCTGTGTCGGGTCGTCCAGGTCGAATCCTGAGTGTTCGACGAAAACCCCCGTGCCTTGCCCTTCAGGTATGAGTTTCCAGGTCACGACGGTGTCCAGAGGTGGGTTCTTCCAGGTGTAGCGGATGAGCTCCTGCGGAACGACTTCCAGAACCGTGCATTTCGTTGTGC
>NZ_JBQQOC010000049.1:0-6917 GCF_052264515.1 Candidatus Corynebacterium faecigallinarum | reverse complement strand
CCGTCGGGTGCGGACGGTGCTGTCGGCGGGCATGATGGTCCCTGTGAAAGCGATTCTCTGGGACATGGACGGCACACTGGTCGACACCGAACCACGGTGGGGGACGGCGACGTATGCGATGGCTGAGGCGATGGGACGGCCACTCACCCCGGAGATGCGCGAGAAGACCGTCGGGGGGACAGCGGACGGTACCGTCCGGTTGTGCGCCGCGTGGGCCGGTCTGGACCCCACCGACGCTGAGGTCGAAGGCTGGATCTCCTGGCTCTACGCCAGGGTCTCCGAGCTCTTTGCCGAGGAGCTCGACATGCGCCCCGGCGTACCGGGACTGCTGGCGCAGGGCAATGCTGCAGGGATGCCGATGATGGTGGTGACGAACACTTTCCGCTCGCTGACCGATCAGGCGCTGGAGACCATCGGGGCCACCCACTTCCAGGGTTCGGTATGCGGCGACGAGGTCGCCGTCGGCAAACCTGACCCCACCGCCTACCTGACCGCGGCTGAACGACTCGGGGTCGCCCCCGATGACTGCCTGGTGCTGGAGGACTCCACCAACGGTATGACCGCAGCGGCTGCCGCGGGCTGCCGGGTGGTGGGGTTGCCTGCACCAGGGACCGTCGTGCCGTCCGGGGCGGTAGCAGTGGCCGAACTGCGTACCGACGGTCGGGACGACCTCGACGGACTGGACCTTGAAGTGCTGTATGGCTTCTGGGCGGCCCTGGGGTAAGCCACTGCGACGACGATGCCGCCGATATGACACAATGAGAGCCGTGAAGAACTTCGATTCCCTGTTTGAGGAACTGTCCCAGCGCGCCAAGGACCGCCCTGAGGGCTCCGGCACCGTCAAGGCCCTGGACGCTGGGGTGCATTTCCAGGGCAAGAAGATCGTCGAGGAGGCCGGTGAGGTCTGGCTCGCCGCCGAGTACCAGTCCGACGACGAGCTCTCGGAAGAAATCTCGCAGCTGCTGTACTGGCTGCAGGTGGTCATGGTCGGTCGCGGCCTGACCCCGGACGACATCTACAAGTTCCTCTAGCACCGACAAGGCCACCGAAGCTGATGAGCACCTCGAGTAACCCCAACGAACTGCTGCGCGTCGCCGTCCCCAACAAGGGGTCGCTGTCGGAGACCGCCACCGACATCCTCGCCGAGGCCGGCTACCCCGGTCGCGGCGATTCCAAGTCGCTGACCATCGCCGACCATGAGAACGGCGTCGAATTCTACTTCCTGCGTCCCAAGGACATCGCCATCTACGTGGCCAGTGGCCACCTCGACATGGGCATCACCGGCCGGGACCTGGCCGCGGACACCCGCGAAGAGACCGAGGAACTGCTGGAGCTCGGCTTCGGCGACTCCAGCTTCCGCTACGCCGCACCTGCGGACCAGGAGTGGACGGTGGAGAAGCTCGAAGGCAAGCGGATCGCGACGTCCTACCCGAACCTGGTGCGCCGGGACCTGGAGACCCGCGGCATCGACGCCAAGGTCGTGCGCCTCGACGGGGCCGTCGAGATCTCGATCCGGCTGGGTGTCGCCGACGCCATCGCCGACGTCGTCTCCACCGGACGCACCCTGCGCCAGCAGGGCCTGAAGCCCTTCGGCGACCCGGTGATCACCTCCACCGCGGTGGTTGTGGGGCAGAAGGGTGCCGAGATCGATGACCGCCAGCGCGTGCTGCTCAAGCGCATCGAGGGCATCCTGCACGCCCGCAACTACGTCATGCTGGACTACAACTGCTCCCGCGATGTGCTGGACAGCGTAGCCTCGGTGACACCCGGCCTGTCCGCCCCGACGGTATCGCCACTGGCGCAGGACAACTGGGTGGCAGTACGTGCGATGGTTCCCCGTCGTGACGCAAATACACTGATGGACAAACTGTCCGCCCTCGGAGCGGAAGCCATCCTGGCCACCGACATCAGGATCGCCCGTATCTGAGACCAGACTCTGAAAGGTTTTGACGTGACTGAATCCGCGACCCCTGAGCCTACCGCCAGCACCACGCCTGAGATTCGGCACAATAAGCCGGTGACGTCGTCGACCGACCTGGTCACTGCGGCCGAGACCTACTCGCTGACGGCCCATGCGGCCGATCATTTCCGCACCGAGGAGGACCTTCTCGGCACGATGGAGGTCCCGGAGCACGCCTACTACGGCATCCACGCGCTGCGGGCCGTGGACAACTTCCAGATCTCCCGGACCACGCTGAACTACCTGCCGGAGTTCATTCGCGGCATGGTGCAGGTCAAGAAGGCCGCAGCCATCGCCAACCAGCGGTTGCACACCCTGCCCAATGACAAGGCCGAGGCCATCGTCTGGGCCTGTGACCAGATTCTGGAACATCACCGGTGCATGGACCAGTTTCCGATCGACGTGTACCAGGGTGGTGCGGGTACCTCGACGAACATGAACGTCAACGAGGTGGTCGCCAACCTCGCCCTGGAGTACCTCGGGGAGGAGAAGGGCCGTTACGACGTCATCAACCCCAATGACGACGTCAACATGAGCCAGTCGACGAACGACGCCTACCCGACGGGTTTCCGGCTCGGCATCCACACTGCTTTCCAGGAACTCATCCGGCACCTGTCTGCCCTGGAGCGTGCTTTCGAGAGCAAGGGGGAGGAGTTCCGCGACATCATCACCATGGGGCGCACCCAGTTGCAGGATGCCGTTCCGGTCAGTCTCGGTGACGAGTTCTCCGCCTTCGCCCGAAACCTCGACGAGGAGCAGGCGCAGCTCTCGCGGGCTGCGGCATTCATGCTGGAGGTCAACCTGGGCGGTACGGCGATCGGCACCGGGGTGAACGCCCCGGCCGGTTACCAGCACCAGGTGGTCGCCGCACTCAGCGAGGTCACCGGGCTGGAGATCATCGGTGCCCGCGACCTGTTGGAGGCTACCAGCGACACGGGTGCCTACGTCAACGCCAGTTCGGTGGTCAAGCGCGTGGCGATGAAACTGTCGAAGATCTGCAACGATCTGCGGTTGCTGTCGTCCGGTCCGCGCGCCGGCCTCAACGAGATCAACCTGCCGGAACGCCAGGCAGGCTCGTCGATCATGCCGGCGAAGGTCAACCCGGTGATCCCGGAGGTCGTCAACCAGATCTGCTTCAAGGTCTTCGGCAACGACGTCACCATCTCGATGGCGGCGGAGGCCGGCCAGCTGCAGCTCAACGTGATGGAGCCGGTCATCGCCCAGTCACTGTTCGAGTCGATCCGTCTGCTCGCCCGGGCCTGCACCACTTTGCGCACCCTGTGCGTCGTGGACATCACCGCCAATGAGGAGGCGTGCCGGGCCTACGTGGACAACTCCATCGGTATCGTCACCTACCTCAACCCGCTGATCGGCCACCACAACGGTGACCTGGTCGGCAAGGAATGCGCACGGACGGGCAAGTCGGTGCGCGAGGTGGTCCTCGAGCGCGAGCTGTTGGACGAGAAGACCCTGGACAAGGTGCTGAGTAAGGAGAATCTGCTGCGACCGGTGTGGCGCGGCAAGCTCTACCTCGACAACTGACGGAATCCTCGGCGGGGGGCACTAATCGGGTGTCCCCTGATGGGGGAAAGCAGACATGCTAGTGCTGACGAGTGTTTTTTTACGGGGCTAACCTCGGGACTGTGACACTTCCAGAAGACTACTCCGCCCCCACGTACGACGACCGCATCCGCCAGGTGGCCCCGCAACCTTCAAGGCCGGAGTTCCTTTGGTTGAACACCTCTGACCAGTCTCTTCAGCGCGCCTGGTCACTGTCTCTGCCACACGACCTCACCGACCGCCGCGTGGTGGACGGCCCCCCTCCTGCACTGCCTCCGAATGAGGGGTTCCGTCGCATTTTCGCGGTGGACCGGGGGGAGGACCACCGCCACCGGCTGGCCAGTGTCTACGGTGTAAAGGATGCCGCCACCGCACTGGAGGTCGCCTGGGACCGCCTGCGCCTCGCCAGCACCGGAAACGCAGGTTACCGTGCACTTCGGCCACTGCTCCAGGAGGTGGTGTCCGTCCCGCCGGAGACCCGGTCGTTGACGCACTCCTGGGAGACACTGTCGCGTGTCAACACCGACAAGCACGCCCTCGTCATCCCGTTCCTGCAGGATGAGGCGGTCTACGCCCTGCCAGCGGTGCTTCCGGTGGACACGATCGCCTGGGATGTGTCGGTCGCGATGCGGATCCTGTGGCTGGCACATGGCGGGGGACTGTTCGAGGACACCGTCGCCTGTCACGACCTCGCCCTGGACGCCCTCGACCTCATCCGTTCGATCTACTCCTCCTGGCGAGAGGTTGGTGACGGGATCGTCGTGGGTCGTGCGCTGTCCACCGGACGGGTGGACGAGTCCTGCATCGCCTATGTCGACCAGGTTGCCATCGCCCTCAACCACCCAGATTCGCCCTGGGTGCGCTTGCCGTTGCACGAGAATGCATGAGGTGAACTGACGCCGCACCGGTATCGTGGAGGGCATGCTCCCTGACCCGGTCGCGCTCGCACACCGTTCCGCCCTCCGATCGATCGCCCGTATCGTCGAGGAGACCGCCACACCCACCGATCCGGCTGTTGCCCTGCACGCTGTCGCCGATCAACTGCGGGCCGGGAACACGCTGGTGGTCACCGGAGCAGGGGTCTCCACTGATTCCGGTATTCCCGACTACCGTGGCCCGGCCGGCTCGCTGGGGCGGCATCGTCCGATGACCTACCAGGAGTTCCGGCATGATCCGGCCGCGTCACACCGTTACTGGGCCCGATCCTTCGTCGGCTGGCGGGAGATGGCGACCGCCGGACCCAATGCGGCGCACTACGCCATAGCCGAGTTGGAGACCGCCGGGGCTGTCAGCGGAGTCATCACCCAGAACGTCGACGGCCTCCACGCCGCCGCAGGGTCGCGGAACCTGCTGACACTGCACGGGGACCTCGCCCGGGTGATCTGCCTGGAATGCGGACACACCGAGGACCGTCGGACCTTCGATACCCGTCTGGAATCAGCCAACCCCGGCTACCTGGAAGAGGTCCGCCTGGATCCCACCCAGGTCAATCCGGACGGTGACGTGACACTAGACGACGAACACGTCGCGAAGTTCCGGATGGTCGGCTGCATGAACTGCGGCTCGGTCCTGCTGAAACCGGATGTCGTCTACTTCGGCGAGCCGGTGCCGCGTGAGCGCCATGACCGGGCGGCACAGATGGTTCAGGACGCCACGTCAGTCCTGGTCGCAGGATCGTCGCTGGCTGTGATGAGCGGATACCGGTTGGTGCTGGACGCACAGAAGACTGGTAAGCAGGTCTCGGTGATCAACGGTGGACCCGGGCGCGCCGATGCCCGGGTGGATACGTTGTGGCGCACCGGTGTTGGCCCGGCGTTCCTGGAACTGCTCGACGAGTTGGGGTTGGCGTGATGGCGGATAACGGGGTATTCGACCCCGAGTCGTTGCACCGCCTCGAGGGACTGGTTACGAACGACCCCGCGGACACGGTGGACCTCGAGGTCGCGGACGCACTTCTCCCTGGTGGCCTCCCCTTCGCGCTGCGAGAGCTGCTCCAGGTGAGTAACGGAGTCCGGGTCGGCGAGACGGAGGTCTTCGGCACCTCCAGGCTGATCGCGGCCAACGAGGATTCCGATCACCGGTGGGCGTTGGGGGAGCAGACCTTGGTCATCGGCCAGGCTGGTGCTGGTTCGGCCCTGGTGATGTCCTACGGCCGCCCCGAGGTATGCGAGGTCGACGACGATCCCTGGGACGCGCGTACGACCGCGGAAACCTCGGACACCCCGCTCGAGTTGTTCACTGTCCACCAGGGCCGACCGCTGGCTCAACGCAGCACCTGGTGGGCTGTTCCCGGTCTCGACGACGCGATGCAGATGGTGCGGACCAGCCTCCGGGAGGAACTGGCGGCCATGGCGCAGACCGTGCTGGGGGCGGCGAACGGAGAGCCCTTTTCCTCCGAACTTTCCGGACTCTTCGGGTTCGCGGCTGTTGATCCGGATCGGGCCGAAGAGTTGCTGACCGCCGCCGACTGGGAGTCCTTCCTGATCAACTACCGACCGGATCCACCTCGCCCTGGTTCCAGTGCGCAGGTGCAGTGGCGTCTCGCCTGTGACGCCCTCCTCGACCCCGACCACGGGGAGCTTCTGGACGCGGCGAGGTCGACGAGGACCGCTCCAGGAGTTCCGTCCCCTGACACCGTCCGGGAGTTCGCCTTCCTCAGCGTCCTGGCGAAGGCCCGCGAAGAACTGGCGGCACAGGTCACCGGCGACACGGGTACCCGGGTGGACGGACCAGGGCACCGACTCGCCGCGGTGTACGCGGCCGGGCATGTCCCGGTGAGCCTCAACCAGGCGCGTTAGCGTGACACACCTGGACGGTGACCCACTCGGGTAGGAGACCGCTCTCGGGTGGTCCTTGTCCCTGCCCTACGAGCTCGGACCGGACCGCATCATCGACGGCCCAGGGCCTGCACCTCAGCCGAAGAAGGGGCTGAAGAAGCTTATCGGCGGGGGAGACGAGGGACGTTGCCGCCAGATGCTCAGCGGGTCCTGGGAAGTCACCAACCGGGAGGAAGCGCTGAATACCGCCCACGAGCTGCTGACCTATGCCGGGGACGCAGGCTACCGTGCTCTGCGACCGGCGCTGACCGACCTGGTGCAGCTGCCGGTCCCGCAGCGTGGCCAGCATCTCGACGGGCTGATCGCCGCCACCCGCGAAGCCGTGGACCCGGAGGTTCCCGACGAGGCGGTCGCCGCCGAGGTCCGTCGGGTCGCCGGCCCGTTCCTGCTGGAGGAGTCGGTTCGCGCTCTTCCGTCGCAGCTGCCCACGGACACGGTCGGCTGGGACACCGCCCGCGACCTGCGGATGCTCTGGATGGCGCATGGCGCTGGCTACATCACCGAGGAGGACGCTGAGCCGTTGGTGCGTGGTGCGTTGGAGGTCACCAGGCAGGTTTACA
>NZ_JBQQOC010000048.1:0-7535 GCF_052264515.1 Candidatus Corynebacterium faecigallinarum | reverse complement strand
CGTAGGGGTGGCTGAATACTGTTGTGCGGAGGAATGTCACACGCTGCTGCGACGTTCCGGGCTTCATATCTGCGTACTTTCCCGGGGGTAATATAGTGCTTGTAACGTGCAAAGATGTTCGTCCAGAGAATTCCTGAGTGCCGGAATGGGGGTAATCGGGGGTGATTGTGCAGGAAACTCTATGCTCCCGATCACAGCGAGTTGTGCTGGTGAGCACTGCGAACGGGCAAAAGTTATAAAAAAGTTCCCGAAATTGCTGTTGTGAGGACGCGGTCTTGTGCATAATGAATCGGACGTTTACCAACGTGATTTCACTCACTTAGCTCGACGTCCGGCGGCGTATGCCGCCCCGACCACCGTAAACGGGGCCATGCGCCTGGCACACCGGACCAGTCGACCACGCACCAGAGGAGCCGAAGAAGTTGCTCATAGGTATCCCACGGGAACCGCAAACCCTGGTCTCTGCAACGCCCGACACTGTCGGCAAGCTGATCAAGCTCGGCTACGACGTAGCCGTGCAGTCCGGCGCAGGTGACCAGGCAAACTTCCCCGACAGTCAGTACGAGGCCGCGGGGGCCACGATCGTCGGCGAGGACGTCTGGTCCTCCGACATCGTGACGACTCTCGATACGCCGTCCCCCGAGCAGCGCGCTGCCCTGAAGTCCGGGTCGACCCTGATCTCCCGTATGGCACCGGCTCGCAATGACGAGCTGATCCAGGAGTTCGCCGGCCAGAATGTCACCGCCGTCGCCATGGACACCGTGCCGCGCATCAGCCGCGCACAGTCCATGGACGTGCTCAGCTCCCAGGCCAACGTGGGTGGCTACCGTGCGGTCATCGAGGCCGCCAACGCCTTCGGTCGTCTGTTCACCGGTCAGGTCACCGCCGCCGGTAAGGTGCCGCCGGCCACCGTCTACGTGATCGGAACCGGTGTCGCCGGTCTGGCCGCGATCGGTACCGCCAACTCCATGGGTGCGGTGGTCAAGGCCACCGACCTGCGTCCGGAGACTGCCGAGCAGGTCGAGTCGATGGGTGCGGAGTTCGTGGCCATCCCGACCGCGTCGGAGAAGTCCGACGACGGTTACGCCAAGGAGATGACCCAGGACCAGGCCGCCGCCGCTGCCAAGCTCTACGCCGAGCAGTCCGCGCTGTCCGACATCGTCATCACCACCGCGAACATCCCGGGCCGTAAGTCCCCGGTGCTGCTCACCGCGGCGGACGTGGCGAAGATGAAGCCGGGTTCGGTCATCGTCGACATGGCTGCGGCCAACGGCGGTAACTGCGAGCTCACCGTCCCCGGTGAGGTCACCGTCACCGACAACGGTGTGAAGATCATCGGCTACACCGACCTGGCCGGTCGACTGCCTGCGCAGTCGTCCCAGCTCTACGGTCAGAACGTGGTCAACCTGTTCAAGCTGATCACCCCGGCCAAGGACGGTACCCCGGTCTTCGACCTGGAGGACGAGATCGTCCGCGGCATCACCGTGACCAAGGCTGCCGAGGCCACCGGTGCTGACGCGAAGGCTGACATCCTGTGGCCCCCGCCGCCGGTGAAGGTCTCCGCCGCCCCCGCCCCCGCCCCGGCTGCTCCGGCCGCCGATGCCGCTGCCGAGGCAGAGGCCGAGGAGGCACCGAAGAAGTCCGGCCTGCTCTGGAAGCTGATCGCCGGTCTGCTTGGTATCGCCCTGATCCTGGTCAGCCCGCTGGCCGTGGCCGATGAATACATGGTGCTCATGCTGGCCGTCGTCGTCGGCTTCTACGTGATCACCGCGGTGACCCACAAGCTGCACACTCCGCTGATGAGTGAGACCAACGCCATCTCGGGCATCATCCTGGTCGGTGCGATACTCCAGGTGGGATCGTCCAACATCGCCGTTGCGGTGCTGGCGTTCATCGCCATCGTGGTCGCCTCGATCAACATCTTCGGTGGCTTCTTCGTCACCCGACGCATGCTCACCATGTTCGAGGGAGGCAACTGACATGAACCAGCTGATTCTCGCAGCAAGCTCCGGCACCACCGATGGTGCGCTGGACGCCAACGTCCTGGAATGGACCGACAAGATCACCAACCTGGCCTACATCGTGGCCGCCCTGCTGTTCATCCTGGCTCTCGCCGGGCTGGCCAAGCAGGAGTCCGCGTCCCGCGGCAACCGGTTCGGTATGACCGGTATGGCGATCGCGCTGGTCGCCACCATCGTCAAGGCCGTCGTCAACTCTGAGAACGACCCGGACAACTACAACAACGCGCTCGTCACCCTGCTGCTGATCGCCGTGGCGATGATCATCGGTGCGGCCATCGGTATCCCGAAGGCACGCAAGGTCGAGATGACCGGTATGCCGGAGCTGATCGCGATGCTGCACAGCTTCGTGGGTCTGGCCGCCGTGCTCATCGGTGTGAACTCCTTCATCGGCGAGCTGGACGCCGACGACACCGCCGGCTTCAGCCTCGGTGAGATCTACCTCGGTATCTTCATCGGTGCGGTGACCTTCACCGGCTCGATCGTGGCCTACCTGAAGCTCTCCGGGAAGATCGGCGGCGCACCGCTGACCCTGCCGGGGCGCAACCTGCTGAACCTGGGCATCATCGTGATCTCCCTGGTCGGTATGGGCATCTTCATCGCCAACGGTGGCGACAACGCCTCCCTGTCCTGGACCCTGCTGGCCGTGATGCTGGTGCTGTCGCTGCTGCTGGGTATCCACCTGGTTGCCGCGATCGGCGGCGGCGACATGCCGGTCGTGGTGTCCATGCTGAACTCCTACTCCGGTTGGGCCGCGGCTGCGGCGGGCTTCATGCTCGCCAACCCGCTGCTGATCATCACCGGTGCGCTGGTCGGTTCCTCCGGTGCCTACCTGTCCTACGTCATGTGCAAGGCGATGAACCGTTCGTTCGTCTCCGTGATCCTGGGTGGTTTCGGTTCCGAGGCCTCCGGTGGCGATGACCGGGACTACGGTGAGCACACCGAGACCACGATCGAGGAGACCGCTGAGCTGCTCAAGGGCGCGAAATCGGTCATGATCACCCCGGGTTACGGTATGGCCGTCGCCCAGGCGCAGTACCCGGTGGCCTCGATGGTCTCCAAGCTGCGCGAGCAGGGTGTGGACGTCACCTTCGGCATCCACCCGGTCGCCGGCCGCCTGCCTGGCCACATGAACGTCCTGCTGGCCGAGGCAAAGGTGCCCTACGACATCGTGCTGGAGCTCGACGAGGTCAACGACGACTTCGGTGACGTGGACGTCGTCCTGGTCATCGGTGCCAATGACACGGTCAACCCCATTGCCGAGGAGCCGGGCTCACCGATCGCCGGTATGCCGGTGCTGAAGGTGTGGGAGGCCAACAAGGTCATCGTCTTCAAGCGTTCAATGGGCTCGGGTTACGCCGGCGTGCAGAACCCGCTGTTCTTCAACGAGAACACCGACATGCTGCTCGGCGATGCCAAGCAGTCGGTCGAGGGGATCACCGCGGCCCTGTAGGAGCCCCTGCAGCGCCCGCGCGCAACACCCTCAGCAGTACCCGACGTCCGACTCCGGGTTTGACGGCGAGGCTGGCTCACAGCCTCTCGTCACCGGGTCGGACGTCCTCCTTCCGCGGCGGCGACGGGATCGTCGCCGTGCCGAAGGGGGAGCCGCCGAACCTGCCACGGTCGTGCGGCTCATGGAACCCCGCCGGATCCGGCCCGATGGCCACGATCCCGGTGGGGTTCACGTCTGCGTGGACGATGTAGTAGTGGTCCTTGATCTGCTGGAAGTTCGTCGTGTCTCCGAATCCGGGGGTCTGGAACAGGTCCCGCAGGTAACCCCAGAGGTTGGGCTGCTCGGAGATCTTGTACCGGTTGCACTTGAAGTGGCCGTGGTAGACCATGTCGAACCGCACCAGGGTGACGTAGAGGTAGATATCGGCCAAGGTGATGTGCTCACCGACGAGGTAGCGCTGGGCGCCCAGCCGCTGCTCGAGCATGTCGAGGGTGTCGAAGAGCTCGCCGAAGGCCTTTTCGTAGGCCACCTGCGTCCCGGCGAAGCCGCACTTGTAGACGCCGTTGTTGACGGTGTGGAAGACCAGGCTGGAGATCTCGTCGATCTCAGGACGCAGTGCTTCCGGGTAGAGGTCGGGGGCGCCCTCGCGGTGCAGCGGGGCCCATTCGGTGGCGAAGTCGGTGACCATGGTGCGGAAGTCATTGGTGACCACGGCCTTCGATTCAATGTCCACGAGTGCTGGCACGGTGATGCCCTTGGGGTAGTCCCGGTAACGGTGCAGGTAGCAGTCGCGCAGGCGGCCTACCCCGAGGACCGGGTCGACGGAGTCGGGGTCCAGGTCGAAGGTCCAGGATTTCCAGTCGTGGGTGGGGCCGGCGATTCCCAGACTGAGCGCAGAGTCCAGTCCCAGGACCTGACGGGTGATGATCGCCCGGTGTGCCCAGGGGCAGGCGCGGGCCCCGATGAGGCGGTAGCGTCCGGCGGCCAGCGGCCAGGAGGAGGTGGGGTCGTCGAGGACCCGGTCATCGATGTAGTTCATGTCCCGGTCGAAGGAACCGGAGGTGTCGGTGGAGACGTAGGCCATTGGTGCGAGTCCTTTCGTCGGCACTTCAGGCGCGACATACCTTGTCGGCCTGCGCTCTTTGGCGTACCGCCTAGCCTAGGCTGGTGAGACAGAAGGCCGGATTTTCGCATAAGACCTGCGGTGGGACATGCGCCTTGTCGCAGGCGGAGAAAGTGGGAGAGACCATGGGACTGTTCGACAGGGAACCTGAGAAGGATCTGGACAAGGGCGCCGACGAGGCGGCGGAGAAGGGCTCCGAGAAGGGCTCCGGCAGCATCGGTGACACCGGCAGCGCCGACGACGCCGGTGCCGCCGGTACTGCGGATGTTCCGGGCGCCCCGGGTATCGACGCCGACCTCTTCGACGAGATCGATGTGCCGGATGCCCCTGAGTCCACGGAAACGCCGGACATTCCGGGGTTGTCCGACATTCCGCAGGCGCCGCACACTGACCTGATCCCGGACTCCCCGCAGGACGGCGGGCCGACCGAGGCCGCTCCCGCTGCCGCTGTCGATGGGGCCCCTGCGGCACCTGCGGCAGATACCGCAGATGTTTCCGCAGATGTTCCGACGGCTGCAGCGTCCGACGCGGCGTCCGACAGTCCGGCCGACGAGGCACTCGAGGACACCGAGGATGCGGTGGGTACCCCGGCGCCGAAGCAGGACGTCTACGATCGCGCTGGCCGGGCGCGTCCGCAGCGGATCGAGCCGCGGCGTCCGGAACCGGAGGCTCCGGCCCCGCCCGCTGAAGAGCCTGTCTCCGAGGCGGCCTCCGATGACTCCGCGACCACGGTCTTCGCCGCGGCACCGGACCCTGCCTTCGCTGCTGAGCCCA
Source organism: Candidatus Corynebacterium faecigallinarum (assembly GCF_052264515.1). NCBI lineage: Bacteria > Bacillati > Actinomycetota > Actinomycetes > Mycobacteriales > Corynebacteriaceae > Corynebacterium > Candidatus Corynebacterium faecigallinarum. The sequence continues at coordinate 2,167 of NZ_JBQQOC010000048.1, read as the reverse complement.
CTGAGTCCACTGTGCACACTGGGCACACTGACCCCGCGAGCGGCAGTGCCGCCGACGCCCCCGCCTCGCCGTGGGACCAGGGAACCGTGTCGCGCGGACCTGTCCCGGAGTCCTCCGAGTGGATGACAGACGGTGACGCTGCTGTCGATGCCGACCAGGCGACGGCGGTGATCGACCCGGCTGCGGAGACCACCACGTTCGTTGCCGGGCAGCCTGGCGCCGCTGGCACTGCAGGCGCTGGCGCGGCGGCCACACAGATGGACGGCGCCACACCGGAGGACGGCGTGACGGACGAGGCCCAGGCGGAAGCTGCGGCCGCTGCCGACGTTGCAGAAGACCCGCGTCGCGGAACGCTCGACTTCGGACTGCTGATCCTGCGTCTGGTCGTCGGTGGTCTGCTGATCATCCGAGGCCTGCAGACCCTGTTCGCTTTCGGCGGCGACCCCGGACTCAGCGCCCTCGAGCAGTCACTGGCCGCCTACTCCTTCGCCGACATCCTCGCCATCGTGATTCCGGTCGCCCAGGTCGTCGCCGGTGGCCTGCTGGTCTTCGGCCTGCTGACCCCGTTGGGCGCGGCGATAGCGGTGGTGGTGTCCGGTTTCCTCACCGGACATGCCCTGTCCACCTTCGACGCAAGCTACTGGCCCTATGCCCTGTCGCCGACCGCGCAGCTGTGGGCACTGACCGGCGTGGTCGCCCTGGTGATCACCTTCACGGGTCCGGGACGCTACTCCGCGGACACCTCTCGCCGCTGGGCGACCCGTCCGCTGGCCTCGGCATGGGTCTTCGCACTGATCGGACTGGGCGGTGCCGCGGGACTGTGGCTCGCCGTCGGCGGCGGTAACCCGTTCTGACCTGAGACCGGGTGAGGGGCCGCCTCACCCCATCATCGCCAGGCGGGCTGCGATGGCGATCATCAGCACACCGATCCCGAGGTTGATCCACCGCCACACGGAGGCCTTCGACAGCGGTCGGCTGAGCAGCCGGGCGCCGTAGCCGACAGTGATGAAGAAGAGTATGGACCCGACCAGGGCTCCGGCGGTGAAGACCCACTTGCCGGCATCGCCGTACTGGTTGGACATCGAACCGAAGACGAGGATTCCGTCGACCCAGGCCGCCGGGTTGAGGAACGTCACCGCCAAGGCAGTGGGTAGGGCAGCGAGGGCGGGAAGGCGGGTCGTCGCCCGGGTGCGCAGGGGGACGCGTGTGCGGGTGGCAACGCCGGTACCGTTGCCGGACGCACCTGCCCCGACTACAGGGGCAGAGTCAGTTCCAGACTCAGTTCCAGACTCAGTTCCGGGGGAGTGGAGCACCACGGTGTCCCGGGCGTCATGCGGGGAGGGATTCCCGCTGGAGGTGTCGATCGGCGTGGGGTTACGCACGTCGCGCAGGCAGGTGCTGGCGAACCACAGCAGGTAGGTCACCCCGCCCCAGCGTAGGACGTCCAGCAGCAGTGGCATCTTCTCGACGACCACGGACACTCCGGCGGTGCCGAGGGGCAGCAGGAGCAGGTCGCCGATGATGAACACGGTGACGACCAGGCCGACACCCCAGCGTCGCACGCCCTGTTTGAGCAGGACGACGTTCTGGGGTCCGATGCTGGCGATGACGGTCAGCTGGAACAGCAGGCCGGTCAGGGCGACATTCAACTGGGAGGCGAGAGTAGCGGTCAACACGCTGACGAGCCTAAGGAGCACCCGTAATGAAGCCAAACAAGCAGAACTGAACTGACGTAAGCTCATCTTCATGATTCCTCGTCACCTCGATACCCTCCTGCTCGTCGTCGATGAGGGGAGTTTCGATGCCGCAGCCTCCCGCCTGGGCGTCAGCCCCTCGGCGGTGAGTCAGCGGATCAAGGCACTGGAATCAGACGTCGGCCGGGTGGTCGTCCGGCGAGGAACCCCGGTCGGGGTCACCGAGGCCGGCGAGGTGCTCGTCCAGGCCGCCCGCCGCATGCGTCTGCTGGAACAGGAGACCGAGGACCGGCTGCGAAGACGCATCAGTGAACGCCCCGTGACCGTCGGGGTCAACGCGGACTCGCTGGGCACGTGGTTCCGTCCGGTGTTGCGGACCATCGCCGAGCGCGGCGGGATCTCGCTGCGGCTCACCGTGGAGGATGAGCAGCACTCCCTGGAGATGCTGCGTCGGGGTGATTGCATGGGTGTGG
>NZ_JBQQOC010000047.1:0-8765 GCF_052264515.1 Candidatus Corynebacterium faecigallinarum | reverse complement strand
AGACGCGGTCGGGGTTCCGGATGTGCAGTTCATGATCGGAGCTTGATGACCGTGATCCCCACGGTCCCCACGGTCCCCACGGTCCCCACGGTCTACGACGACGGCTGAGCTGGTCGACTCGTCGCTGACAATCCCCTGTTCACAGGGACCGACAAAGAACACCACTCAAAGAGACTTGACCTGTGCGGCGAGCAGATCTGTGTGTTCACAGGGGTAGTATGAACACATGAACACTGCGACCGCACCCCACACCGCCGGGCCGGACATCGATGCAGAGGCCGCGGAGTTCCGTCGCCTGACCGGCGTCATGCGCGCCCTCAACCACGATGCAGAGAAGGTCCGCAGCACCCGTGACATGACGGTCTACCGGCTCCTCGTCGACTCCGGGCTCACCCAGGCGCAACTCGCCGACGTTCTGGGGGTGTCCCCGGCAACGGTGCAGGCCAGTGTCCGCAATGCTCGGCAGGAGGAGTTGCCCGAGCTCAACTTCTCCGACACCTACCAGCAGGGGCGTTGGCTCCGCGAACTGCGCCTGCGGCAGTCCATGACCAAACAGGACCTCGCGCGGAACCTCGGTGTTCCGAAGTCCTGGGTGGATGATGTGGAATCCGGGGATGCCCGTCTCGGCGACGGCCGGGTTCCCCGCGCGTTCGACGCCCTGGGTGCCGATGTCCGTCGGTTCCAGGCGTACGGGTGGCCGGACAATGCGTGATCTCGACGTCTACCTTTACGGAGAACTCGTTGCCAGCCTCGGATTCTCCGCCGGTGGCGCTGTCAGTCTTGACTACGCATCACGAGACTCCCGTTCCCTGTCCTTGTCCCTGCCGAATGACGGCACACGGTTGAAGCCCGCTACGGTGCGCAATTTCTTCGACAACCTTCTTCCGGACAGTGAGCCGGTCCGGGCCAGGTGGGCAGCCCAGTTCTCTGACGGCCGGCACCGGGTGTCGCCGAAGAATCCGTTCGCCTTGCTGGAGTTCATGGGACGTGATGTCTCAGGGGCTCTGGAGATCGTCCCCGACGGTGAGCCCCAGCGGGTCAGCGGTGACTTCGTCCGGCTTTCTGCCACGGATGTGGAGTCCCGTCTGCGGTCGGTCCGTGATGATGCGGCTGCCGCGGCATCGTTTGCGGACCCCGACACGCTGGCCGGCCGGTTCTCACTCGCTGGGGCAGAGTCCAAGATCGCGTTGACCAGCTTCGACGGCGGGAAAACCTTCTACTCGCCGGACGGTGCCGCACCGTCGACCCATATTCTCAAGCCGTCAGGAGGTCCGTACCGGGACGGGGACCTCATCGAGCACGTCACCGGGCGGACAGCGGCACTCACCGGGCTGTCCACCGCAGAATCCACGTACCGGGAGTTCGGTACCGTGACGGCGCTGGTGTCCACCCGTTATGACCGGCATTCCGGGGACGACGGTGTGCTCACCCGTGTTCATCAGGAAGACCTGTGCCAGGCGCTCGGAGTCGCACCCGACCGGAAATACCAGGACCAGGGTGGACCCGGAGCAGGGCAGATAGCTTCTTTCCTCCATCAGTTCGTCGGGGAGGAAGCTGCCCTGGCATTCATCGACGCACAGGCGTTCTCCTGGGCGGTGGCCAACACCGACGGGCACGCGAAGAACTACTCGATCCTGCACAATCCGGACGGTGGCCTGCAGGTGGCTCCCCTGTACGATCTGTGCTCCTACCTACCTTATGAGCCGGAGCGCGGGACGATTCTGCCCAATGGACGGCCCTACACAGGTTGCGCGTTGGCGATGAGAATCGGTAGATCCAGTGAGGTCAACGCCATCGGTGAAGCGGGCTGGCGGTCACTTGCAGACGCTGCGGGACTGGATCAGGACATGGTTCTCTGTCGTGTCACGGAAATCTTGGAACGTGTACCGGATGCAGCGGACGCCGCGGTAGTGGAAGTGGAGGGCAGAGGAGATGCACGACTGCTCCGTCGCTATCGTGACCGGGTCGCACAGACCGTGGACCACCACCTGGACGTGCTTCCTGGAGCATGACCTGTCTCACCACCCTCAGCTGACGTTCCACGCCGCCCACAGCTCCGCGTAGCGTCCCTGCGCGGCGAGCAGTTCTTCATGGCTGCCGAGTTCCACCACCCGGCCGGCCTCCATCACCACGATCCGGTCGCAGACCGCGGCCTGGCTGAGCCGGTGCGCGATGACCAGTCCGGTGCGCCCGGCCAGGGCGACCTCCGCAGCATGGTCGAGGACGCGGGCATGGGCGGACCCGGCCTCCGCCGTCGCCTCATCGAGGATCGCCAGGTCCGGGTCGGCCAGCAGCAGCCTGGTCAACGCCAGGTGCTGTTCCTGCGCGGCGGCGAGCGGGACCCCCGGTATTCCGAGCAGCGTGTCCAGTCCGTCCGGGAGTTCATCGAGCAGCCCGGACGCCCCGGTCGCGGTCAACGCCACCTCCAGCTCTGCATCGGTCGCGGCGGGGGCGACAAGGGTGAGGTTCTCCCGCAGGGTGGTGGCGAAGACATGGGTCTCCTGGGAGACCAGGGCCGTGTCCTCCGGCGCGGTCACCGTGCCTGAGGTCACCGGATGGATCCCGGCCACCAGTGCGGCCAGGGTGGTTTTCCCGGCCCCCGAGGTCCCCACGATCGCGACATGCTCACCGGGGGAGACATGCAGGGTGACGTCGGTCAGCACCGGCCGACCTGTGTCATAGGAGAACCCGACCGCGTCCATCGTCACACCGGTGGCGGATGACATCTTCCCGGTACCGGCACCGCCGTCGCCGGTCCCGTCGGTGTCGATCACCCCGACGATCCGCGCCAGTGACGCGGTGGCGGACTGCAGCGTGTCGAACTGCATCATCAGGTTCGTCAACGGCCCCTCCAGCCGGAGGAAGAACAGCATCGCCGCCGTCGTCACCCCCACGGTCACCACGGACGCGTCGACCAGGACGTAGCCGGCGATGATCACCCCCGCGACAATCAGCAGGAACACCAGGTCGATGCGGGTGCGGAACATCGTCATCACGGTGCGGGCCCGCAGTGCCCACGCCGCCGCCGCCCAGGACGCCGCCGCGATCCGCCGCGAGTGCCAGTCGGACCGGCCGAAGGCGAGGACGGTGTCGACTCCGTTGAGTGCGCTGAGCAGTTCATGGGCCCGGGAGCCGAACGCGGCGCGTTCCGCGGCGTACATCGGCGGGGCCAGCCGCAGGTACCAGCGCAGGATCCACCAGTACAGCGGCAGCGCGACCAGGATGATCAGGCCGAACCGCCAGTCCAGCACCGAGACCCCGACAACGGTCACCACGATGGTGAACACGGTGCGGGTCAGCGACGGCAGGACCTGGGACAGGGCGGTGGAGACCTGGGCGACATCGTCACTGGCCCGCGAGATCAGGTCCCCGGTGCCGGCGCGCTCCACCCGCTGCTGCGGCAGGCACAGGGCGGTGGCGATCAGTTCCTCGCGCAGCCCGGCGAGCAGGCGTTCCATCATCCGGGCGGCCAGCAGTACGCCGTAGACCGACAGGATTGCGCCTGCGATCCCCGCACCGGCGATGAGCAGGGCGTAGAGCCACAGGGGGTGTTCGGCGGGACGCCCGTCGGCGCGGCCGGAGACGTCGTCGACGACGGTGCCGAGGACCGAGGGTGTCACCAGGTCGAAGACCACGGCCACCGTGGAGATCACCGCCGAGAAGACCAGGACGCCGCGGTGGCCGCGCAGGCGTTCCCAGAGCACGGCGAGGGTGCGTTTTCCGGTGGCGACGGGCAGTCGGTCAGGATTCTGTCCGGACGCGGGGGTCATGGACGCGGGAGTGTCGGTCACAGGTCCACCACCCGGTCGCAGGCGGCGAGCAGGGCCGCGGATTCGGTGATGATGATGGTCATCCTGTCGTCTCTGGCGCCGGGTAGGCGGCCGGCGATGGTGTGTTCGGTGACGGCGTCCACTGCGGTGGTGGGGTCGTGGAGCACGAGGACGGGGGCGTCGGCGGTCAGGGCGCGGGCCAGGGCGATGCGTTGGCGTTGCCCGCCGGACAGTCGGGTGCCGCCCTCACCGACCCGGGAGTCCAGTCCGTCGGGTAGGCCGTCGAGGATGTCGGTGCTGGCGGAGGCGTACAGGGCGCGGTCCACCCGTTCCCCGGTGTGCACGCCGTCACCGACACCGCCGTCATCAGCACTGCCACCGGCGGTGAGGTTTTCGGCCAGGGTTGCGTCGGCCAGGTCAGCGGTGTGCGGTGGCGTCAGGACGGTGCGGCGGTAGACCTCCACCGGGAGATCTGTGCCGGATACGGTGCTGTTCTCTGTCACCAAGGTCACGCGGCCGTCGGAGAGTGAAGCCATCAGTTCCCGGGCAGCAGGCCCGGACGAACGGACCCCGAGGCATTCCCCGGCGGCCACTGTCAGAGGCGGATCGCAGTGGACGGTCACGGCAACGGGAGCACCCGGCAGACAGGCACTCCCACCGGTGCGGGCGACGTCCGCGTTCAGCACCGTGAGAACCCTCCCGGCTGAGGAGACGGCGGTGGCCCAGGTGGTGCCGATGGAGTTGCCGAGGCCGTTGAGTGGTCCCATGAGGAACTGGAGCACGCCGACCACCGAGATCAGCTGGCCGACGGTGAGGTGCCCGCCGAGCGCGAGCCCGGCGGCACTGACGGTGAGCGCGGCGAGGAAGACGGCGGAGACCGCGCCCATGGCGCCCAGGTAGACTCCCCGGGATCCATGCACGGCGACTGCACCGTCGCGGGCGGTGGCACTGACGGTCCGGTAGCGGTCGGCGGAGACATCCTCGGCGCGCAGGCCCTTGATGACGCGGTAGCCGGTGATGAGGTCGGCGGCCTGGCCGGTGGCGGCGGCGACCCGCCGTTGCTGGACCTGGCTGCGCCGCTGCAGGGGGCGGCCGGCGACGGTCATCAGCCACAGCAGGGCCGGGGTTCCGAGAAGGATCGCCAGGCCCAGCGGCCAGGCGATGACCAGGAGGATCACCCCGGCGGCGAGGACGGCGGCGATCTGGCCGACGGGGTAGACGAGCAGCTGCATCGCGGCGGCGAGACGGAAGACATCACTGGTGGCCACGGACAGCAGTGCCCCGCCGAGGCGGCGGTCGGCCATCCCGGCGGGGTCCAGCAGCCGGTCGGTGACCTGCATCCGCAGCCGGTGCTGGACCTGCTGCATGCCGTAGAGGCCCATCCGTGACCCGGTGCGCCCGATCAGGGATCCGGCGACGACCACGACGGCGAGGACCACCAGCCACCCGGTCAGCGTACGGGCATTCCCGTCGCGGACGCCGTGGTCGATGGCGAGGCCGGCGATGACCGGGGTGAAGGTCGCGGCGACCTGACTGATGATCTGGAGTACACCCGCCGGGAGGGTCCAGTGTTTCGCGGCGAGGATGACCCGCCAGGTGAACTGCGCCGGAGTGGTCGAGGTAGCGCACATCACCGGTGACGACGCCGGTGGTTTGGGTGCGGCCTGGAAGAACAGTGGCCAGCGGATGCCGAGGAAGCGGCTGCGCAGGGCGCTGTCCGGGTGTGTGGCAGGGTCGGGGCGCATGGGGTCCTCAAAGAAGATTCGGCGGTAATGACCGGACCGACTGTAGAACCCCGTGCACTGTCGACGTGTCCCGATGTGCAGTGAAGTTAGCGTACTTCCGTGACAATGTCCGGTTGCCGCACCGCTCCGGCGACCACGGCTCCGACCACGCCGACCGCGGCGAAGAGCAGGAAGGCCGCGGTGCCGCCGGAGGTCGCGGAGACGATCCACCCGGTGACCGACGGCCCGACGATCCCTCCCAGCCGTCCGATGCCCAGCGACCAGCCCACACCGGTGGTCCGCGCCTCGGCCGGGTAGGACCGGGTGACCCAGCCGTTGATCAGGGTCTGCGTCGCTACCGCCCCGTAGCCGGCGAGTGCCGCCAGCACGAGCAGCAGGGTGGTGCCGTCCGCCCCGGAGAACGCCAGGACTGACAGCGCCCCGACGAGGAAGGACGCCGTCACCACGATCTTCGACCCCCACCGGTCCGCGGCCCAGCCCGCGGCGATACCGCCGACAATCGCGCCGAGGTTGAAGCAGAGCAGGAAGTTCAGTGAGCTGGAGAACCCGCGCCCGGCATCCTGCATGAGTGTCGGCAGCCAGGTGTTCGCCCCGTAGACGAACAGCAGGGAGCAGAAGCTCATCACCCAGAACATCACGGTGGCGATCCGCACCCCGGGGGCGAAGATCGCGCGCAGCCCGGCTCGCGCGGCCTCCCGGCGTTCGGTGCGCGACGCCGCCACGGACTGTTCTTCGGCGGATTCGGGCAGCCACCTCCACGCCGCGGGCAGGACGGTGACCAGGGGCAGGGCGGCGATGAGGTACATCCAGTGCCAGGAGAACCCGGGGATGATCCACTTCGCCAGCAGGGACGCCGCCACGCCGCCGACCGGATAGCCGGACTGCATGATGACGTAGGCGACGGCGGCCCGGTCACGTGGGGCAAATTCGGTGGTGAACGCCGCGGCCAGCGGCATGACGCCACCGAGTCCGATGCCGGCGAGGAAGCGGATGACCGCGAAGACCTCTGGCCCGGGTGCGGCGGCGCAGAGGATCATCAGGATGCTGAACCACGCGACGCAGGCGAGGAATGTGCGCTTGCGGCCCCACCGGGAGGCGAAGGTGCCGACGACCAGTGCGCCGAGGAACATGCCGACGAGGGCCGCGGAGCCGACGTTGCCGGCCTGGCCGGAGGTCAGGCCCCATTCATCGCGGAGTTTGGACAGGGTGGTGCCGTAGACGACGATGTCGTAGCCGTCGAAGGCGATGGCGCTACCGCAGATCGCCATGACGCCCAGCGGCAGCCGTTCACGACGGGGAGAGATGGAGGAAGTCACGAGGGAAGCCTAACCTCGATACTGATATCGGGGGTGGTGCAGGGGGTGAAGTTGTGCATGACCGGTGATTCTATGGTGAGCCTAACTGTAATCTTGGGTACCTATACATCACTTTCACCCGGCGTCTGACCGGGTCTCTTTGTCGTGGAGGTACGTGAATGAGCATCGGATTGAGCACCGGGGACGAGGGTCGGACGCTACCGAAGGCGTGGCTGGACAATGTGACGGCGTACACGGACTGCCATATTCTCTGGGTGGAGCACGGGCACGCCCAGGTGATGGTGGACGGTCAACTCTACCGGCTCAAAGAGCTGGAGGCGCTGCGGATTCCACTGGGGGTGACGGTCGACTACATCGAGACCACCGAGGGGTCGGTCGCGCTCTCAGTGCTGGTCCCTGTCGGCAGTTTCCCCGAGGTCCCGTCCGTGGTGATCCGCGAGACCCTTACCCGGGATACCGCCGATGTGCTGCTGCACCTCTACTCCCGGTGGCGGATGCCGGACTGGAAGGAGTATGACCCCCGTGACCCCCTCGCGGAACTGGGCGGATGTGGGCATCGGGTTGCCCCGGCGCCGTCGATCACTCTTCCGACGCTGCCGGACCACGAGGGGGCCAAATTGATCGGACGGCGGATGCTGGAGGATCCCTCCGATCGGCGGAGTGTCGCGGAGTGGTCGAAGACCGTGGGGTTCACGTCACGCCACATCACCGAGCGGTTCCGTCTGACCACCGGGTTGAGCATCGGCGCCTGGTGCCAACAGGTGCGTACTGTCCGGGCCTTCCATCTGATTCGGCAGGGTGTGCCGGTGGCGGACGCCGCGGAGGCGACCGGTTGCGGCACAGCCAACGCGCTGAGCGAGGCTTTTCACCGGGAGACCGGTACCCGTCCGTCCGAGGTGCGCAGACAACGGATGCGTGAGCCGGAGGCGACCGTGTACACCTCCGGAACAGGCGCCTGGAAGGGGAGCTCCCTCGCCGACATCCTGGGCCCGGCGACCGCGATTCCAGCGGCCAATCTGCGCTCGCGGGTGAACAGCTTCCATGTGATGATCTGGATGGTCCGGGGCACCGGGAGGCTGGTTCTCGGCGACGAGGTCAAGGATCTCGCTGCGGGTGACGGGGTGTGGATACCGGCGGGGGTCTGGCACCGCCTGCTGATGGACGCCGGTGCAGTCATGGTCCCGGTGGGGACATTGCCGACCACCGTCGATCTGCGCCGGCGGCACGTCCGGCCGACACACTTCCGGGCGGAATCGCGGGCGGAGCTGTTGTACCGGTCGATGGTCAATTTCACCGCCCTCCGCCCGGTCAACGGTCCCTGCATCGAGATGACCGATCTGGTGCCGGCGACGGTGAATCTGCAGGCTCCGGGTGACCCGCTGATCGGTTTGTTGCTGGACGCGACACACAGCAGCGAGACATCGGAGAAGCGACTGGCAGAACAAGTCGGCTGCAGTCTGGGGCATTTCGGCAGAAGGTTCTTCGGGGCGACCGGACAGTACTTCGAGCAGTGGATGATAGACCGGAAAATGTTGCGCGCCCGGACCCTGCTGGCGGATCCTGACCTGACTGTGGCAGAGATCTGCCGGCGGGTCGGGTACCGCCATCCCTCCTCGTTCACCCGTGCTTTTCTCGGCGCGCACAGTGTGAAACCGACGGAATACCGTCAGGCGTATCTGCGCCGCCAGACGGTCTCTATCGGAGTGGAGTGAACTGATGCTAATTCGGCTTCGCATTCCGTGATTGGCCTTGTACCCCCGATTCCTACGGTGAGGTGAACCTCAACCACAGTCCCGCAGAATTCCTGCGGCCGGAATCAGGGAGCACAGCGCATCCATGACAGCACAAGCACCACCCGAAACAGCGCCCGGCGGAAGTGACGGGGATGTCCTGGACCTCGTCGGGGTGGGCTTCGGCCCCTCCAACCTGGCCCT
>NZ_JBQQOC010000046.1:0-10109 GCF_052264515.1 Candidatus Corynebacterium faecigallinarum | reverse complement strand
CCAGGACCAGTCGCTGGTGTCGAGGATCGCCATCGCCCCGAACTGCTTCTCGGCACCCAGGCTGAGGTCGTGGACCCCGCCGAAAACTCCGGAGAACGGCATGTGGTGGTGCCCGTGCGCCTGCATCCTCGGGTTCACGGCCTGTGCGATCCGGGACAGGAACCAGCGGTTCCGGTCACCCTCCAGGTCGTCGGTGTCGAGCCGACGGAACCGCTGGCGGGCGCGTTCATCGCTCAGCGCCTGGAAGGTCTCGGTCGTTGTCTCGTGGGTGACGAGGATGTCCACCGGCCTTGAATCCCCCGAGGCCATATCGAGGGCTCGGCCCACCTGGGCGTGGGTGATGTTCTCGGCCGGCCACCAGTCCCTGCCGGTGGTGCGCACCGGGGCGCCGCGGTCGTCGAAGCGGTCCACGGAGGACGCTCCCCCGAAGAACATCAGTTCGGCTCCGGCGAGGTTCGCCCGGGAGCCACGCGGCATGTAGGTGACGTTGCCTGAGACCTGGACCGGGGCGGCGGCGTCCGGGTCAATCAGGTCGAAGTTCTCGTGGTTGCCGTCGATGAACCGGTAGTCGATGAGATCGGGATCCGTGTTCCGGGGGCAGGCGTGGCGCAGTGCGCGTTGCATCATGGCGATGTCCCGGTCGCTGTTGTACATCCAGAAGTCCCCGACCTGGACGATGGTCGTGCAGCCACGGTGGAGCGCCACTGCAGCGGTGTACTCGAATGCCGACCGGTTACCGTGCAGGTCGCCGATGAAGGCGATGAGGGTCGGGCTCTGGGTGGCCTGGACCATACACCGAGCCTACTCCGGTTCGGGCCTGATCGGCAGAGTGGTTTTCGGTTCAACGAGGTGAGGGCCGAATATACCTGCGGGGGTAGCCAGGGTGTGCCGCAAGTGTGGTTTCGTACCGGATACTGATGACCATGAAAGCCTCGCGCACAACCCTCGCCCTGGTCCTCGCCACCACGGCGGCGTTCGTCGTGGCCTGCTCCGGGGAGGCCGCCGCCCCTTCCCCGACGACCACATCCGCCGGCTCCGGCTCGGCAGGCAGCGAGCAGTCTGCCGAAAGCCTGCTCGCCACCGCCTGTTCGCAGGTAATCAACGACCGTTCCGCCGCTGACCTGCCGGAGGATTTCGGTGCGACCGCAGAGCTCTCCCGGCCGTTGGTGACCGGGGACGCCGTTTCCGACGACGTGGTCGCCGCTGCGGTCGATGCCCTCCAGTTGCGGATCGACGACCGGACGAAGGCACTGGACGCGCTGGCGGAACCGGCGTCCGCCGTGGACGGACTCGACGGGTGGACGTCGGCCTGGCAGGAGACCATCGACGTCTGGAACAACCAGGTCACCGCACTGGACTCCGGCGATGTGGTCACCATGAAGGACGCCTTCCTCGGCGCCGACGGCCCGCGGGGCGCCGAGTTCCCGGAGGATGTCCAGGCCAGGATGGGTTCCGGGGACTGTGCACAGGTCTTCACCCTGGTCCCGCCCGAGGATCCGGACACCGGGCTGTACCGGGAGGCGGCGTCCGTCTGCACGACGATCCTGGAGCGTCGCTTCGTCGCGGACTACGGGCAGGACACCGAGCTTCTCTTCACCGAGGTCACCCGGCCGGTGGTCACCCGAGAGGACCTGTCCGAGTTCTCCACCGAGGTCTCCGAGGCGGCCGCCCGGGTCGCGGCGAAGAAGCGCCGCACCGCCGAGGAGCTGCGTGAGCTGAGCCCCACGGTCTCCACTGCTCTGGACGACTGGACGGTGGCCACCGACGGACTGACCGCAGACGCAGACCGGGCGCAGGACCGGGCCGACGCAGTGGCCTCCGGGGATACCAACCGCATCATCGACGCCTTCTCCCCTGCACCCCGGCCCGAGGATCCTGAACTGTCGGCGCTGGAAGGAATCTGGAACCTCGGGCTGAAGGACCGCGACTGTGGACGGTTGTTCGCGTAACTAACTGAGAGCTCGCGTCGGCATCCTTGCGTTCGCGAATCGTCAACGACTGACTTCCGGAGGCGGATGACGAGATCATGGAAGACAGAGCCGATGCAGTCGCGGCTCACAGCGCAGCGCGCATCCAGGCCTCCTCCGACCGCGAACGAGACGGGGAGAATTCGACGATTGAAGCACCTGCCATGTTCCGAGAGCTCGACCTCGATGACCGGGACTGCGAACTCCGGTTCCGGTGAAGTGCAAAGAGGGAGAACCCAATGCGACCTCGCACCCTGAACCTCAAGCCGACTATGGTTATTTACTGTGATTCACAAGAACAGCGGACTTCGCTTCGCCATCGTTGATGTAGAGGCCACCGGCTTCTCACGAAACGACCGGATCCTAGAGATCGCGGTGGTCCACGCCGACCCAGACGGGACCGTGACCGGGCGCTGGAGCACCCTGCTCAACCCGGGAAGGCACATCCCGAACTCGGACATTCACGGGATCACCGCAGGGGACATCACCGGAGCTCCCCGTTTCGCCGACATTGCCGCGGAACTCGCCGAGCAGCTCACCGGGCGGATCTTTGTCGCGCACAACGTCCCCTTTGACTCCCGCATGATTGCTGCCGAGTTTTCACGCATAGGAGTCAGCGGGCACCCGTTCGACGGCGCTTCACTGTGCACGCTGTCGCTCACCGGACAGCTGCTACCCACCGCCGGCCGTGGTCTGTCGACAGCACTTGCCGCTGTCGGCATTACCAACTCTCACGCTCACGCCGCGCTGGGTGATGCCGAGGCCACGGCCGATCTGCTCCACCATTTCCTCACCTGTTTTCCGAACGACCTCGCCATCGATCTGGCGTACCTGTCCCCGGTCGAGCTTCCGGTGGCTGACATCGCCGCCCTCTCCGGGGGTGCGAGGGCGGCACTTCACAACCGGACCGACGCTACACAGACGAATGACGGGACCTGGCTCAACCGGGTTGCCTCCGGCCTTCCGATAGTCGGCGAGGATGACGCGGATGCCTACCTCGATCTGCTGACCACGGCGATGCTGGACCGACAACTGTCGGTCCACGAGATCGACGCACTCACAGCCTGTGCCGCCGACCTCGGTCTCGGTCGGGAACAGGTCCGCGACTTGCACACTAGTTTCCTTCGTCAGCTGGCGGTCCTCGCCTGGGCGGACGGTATCGTCACCCCCGAAGAACGCGACGAGCTGTACTTCATCGCCGGCGCGCTGGACGTGCCGGCCTCAGAGGTGTCACGTCTGCTTGAGGCACCTGCCACCGAAGGTGACGCCGTCCCGGTCTCCGGTCTTCATCTCGCACCCGGTGACCGAGTGACCTTCACCGGTGAGACCGAGATTCCCCGGACCGTGTGGGAGTCCCGGGCCACCGCTGCAGGGCTCGATGTCGGCGGTGTCACCAAGAAGTCCGTTCTGCTCGTCGCCGCCGATCCGGATTCTTTCAGTCGGAAAGCGGAGAAGGCCCGCAACCTCGGAGTACCTGTGGTCTCCGAGACCGGGTTCGCGCGTCTGCTCGGCGAGCTCGAGAACCCAAGTGAACAACCCTCACCCCGGCCCGAACCAAAGCCATCACCAGAGCCTTCACCTCAGACCGCACGCAGGAAAGAGCCCCGCAGAATGTCCTCCACCTCACTGTTCAACCAGGTCGACCTGGAGATCGGCAATCTGACGATCAGTCTGTACTACATGGGCGTCACCAACCACGCGCTTGCTCACAACCGGATCCCGGTCGTACGGTTCATCGAGTTCGCCCTCGATGACAGTGCCACGGAACCATCCCCTGCCGGTGAGCTCACGATCTCCGCTGTCGTCGACGGAGAACCGCTCTTCTCCAGTGGAGTCATCCCAGTTCCGTCTTTGGAGCCCGGCACAGGTTCGCACACCGAACCGCACGATGCCACCAGGGTCGCGGTCGCGAAGACCCTGGAGTCCACCGAAGCACGGACAGGTGACATGACCGTCCTCGTAACGGTCGGTGATCACACCGTCGAACAGTCCGTGGACCTGGACGTCCTCGCGCCGGATGAGTGGTTCAACTCCCCGCTCTACTACCAGTCACTCGCCGCGTGGGTGCAGCCAAACTCTCCGGCGGTGACCCCTGTTCTAGCCACGGTGTCTGACCTCCTACGCGAGCACACCGGAGACGGTTCCGTCAGCGGGAACCAGGGCGGGCCGGAACGCACGATCGAGATCGCCGGAGCGGTATTCGAGGCCCTGCGGTCCATGGATATCCGCTACATCAATCCTCCGGCGTCCTTCGAGTACACCGGTCAGCGCGTCCGGACCTCAGGCCGGGTTCTTACCGACCGGCTGGGCACCTGTATCGACCTCTCGCTGGCCTACGCAGCAGTCGCTGAGCAGTGCGGCCTGCTGCCCGTGGTGATCATGCTGCCGGGACATGCGATGACCGGTGTCCTCCTGTCCGATGATCCGCTTCCTTCCCCGACGATCACGGAACCAACCGTGATCAACAACTACATCCGTAGCGGTCGATTGATGCCGATCGACGCGGTCTTCTACGACTCCTCCGTGTCTTTCCGTTCCGTTGTGGAACGGACCCGTGCCCAGCTCAAGGACACCTCCATCAACGGGCTAATCGACATCCACGCCGCACACCGTGACGGAATGAAGCCCTTCTCCGACGGGACCGCGGGCTCGCCGGTCGCCGCGGTCTTCCCCACGGAAGAGGATGCACCCACCACGGCAGATTCCTGGGTTATGCCAGATACCGGTACCGCTTCTGTCGAGGATGGCTCAGGCAGTTTCCGTGACATCAACGATCCTGCTCCTTTCCGCGTTCAGAAGTGGAAGCGTGAACTTCTCGACCTCTCGCTGCGCAACCGACTGCTGAATATGCGGTCGGGCCCTGAAGTCCTCGACTTCCGACTCGCGCCGGGAAGCCTCGCGGAACTCGACGACCAGATCCACGCCGGTCAGAAGATCGCTGTCCACCCGATCGACGATGTCTCCGACAACCGTCGGCTCCAGGGGATCCACCGCGTCACCGATCTACCGTCCGAGCAGGTCGCCGCAGAACTCACGGACCGCCACCGGATCTACGCCGATCTCACGGACGCCAGGTACGCGTCCTGGTTCCAAAAACTCAACCGGTCGGTACGTACCTACACCGAGGAGACCGGCTCTTCGAACCTGTACCTCACCCTCGGCGCGATGATCCACGAGAACACCGCGGGAAAGCCGGCGCTGGCGCCCCTGTTCCTTATCCCGGTGAAGATCGTCGGCGGCAGGGGAAACGCCCGCTTCCAGATCCAGGTGGACACCACCACCGAAGCGACACCGAACCACTGTCTCGTGGAGTGGCTGCACCAGGTCCACAACGTCACCATCGATGCGCTGGCCCGACCGAAGCTCGATGCCTCCGGGCTCGACATCGCCCACGCCATGTCCGCTATCTCTGCCGCGCTCATCGAGGCCGAGCTTCCTTACACCGTCGTCGAGTACTCCCGGCTGATCATTGCGAAGTTCTCCACCTACGGGATATGGAAGGACCTCCGGGACAACTGGGAGACCTTCATGGAGGCACCGGTGTTCCGTCACCTCGCGACCAAGGCCGGTGCCGCATTCACCGACCCGGTCTCGCTGACCACCGGGGTCTCGGCGAAGGATGTCGTCGCCCGCGAGGATGAACTCGCTCTGCCGGTGTCCGCCGACGGCGCCCAGTTGCAGGCCGTCACTGCCGCGGCCGAGGGATACAGCTTCGTGCTTGAGGGCCCGCCCGGTACCGGCAAGTCCCAGACGATCACGAACCTCATCGCCCACTGCATGGCCCAGGGCAAGAAGGTCCTCTTCGTCGCCGAGAAGCAGGCTGCACTGGACGTGGTGCGCGACAGGCTGTCCCGGGTCGGTCTCGCTCCGTTCACCCTGGACCTCCACGGCACCGAGCAGAAGCCGGCTGCGATCCGTCAGCAGCTCAAGGAGTCCGTCGATGCCGAGGTGCACTATGACATGCACCTTTGGGACAATGCGGTCGCCAACCTCCGCTCCCGGCTGGCGCCTCTGGCGGAATACCCTGGCCAGATCCACGACCGTAATGGTGCCGGACACTCTCTGTGGACCGCGGTATCTGCCCTGACCTCGATGGACGACGGCCCTGTCGCTCCGGTACCGGAGAAAGTCGTTGCCGCCCCAACCATGCCGGTGGACGCGATGCAGTCCCAGGTTTCCCGGCTCTCCACCCAGGCTCAGGTCACTGACTTCCCGTCGATCCCCCGGTGGTCGCTCGTCGGCCCCAACCCCAAGAGTGAGAAGATCGTCTTGTCCGCTCACTCCCGGCTAGAAGAGACCCGCGCGGTCCTGGAAGCCGTTCCTGAAATCAAGGTGCTGCTGGAGGATGGGGACGTTCCGGCGCTGGTCGAACAGCTCCGCTCGGTGGAGGCGATCCCGGAAGACAGTCGGCTGACGCCGGATGACTGCGCACGCCTCGCCCATTCCGAAGAGCGGTTGAAGTCACTGGCCGCCGAAGTCGACCGGCTCAAGGGAGACTTCGCCGACGTGTCGGCCATGTTCTCGGCGTCCTTCATTCGATCAGGGGATCCGGCACCTGTGTTGGAGGCGTTGGAGGCGACGAAGAAGGGCATGTTCGGCAAGAAGAAGAAGTTGGACGCCTATCGTTCCGCGCTCGCCGTCGCCGTTCCGCCGTCCGTGACTGCTATTGACGTGGAGACGGTGTACGCACCGGAGCGTGTTGAGCCCCAATTGCTGCGGCTGCCCCAGCTGCGGGCCGTCGCCGGAGACATCGCCCAGAAGATCGCTGCCATTCCCGGCGCGGAATCCCTCGCTGGCCGCTCCCCTGCGGATCCCAACCTTCCGGCGAACCTCTGGCAGTGCGGAGATGATCTCGGTAAGGCCATCAAGGATTCGTCCCGTGCTCCGGAATTGCTGCAGCTGACAACCCGTATGCAATCTCAGGGGCTCGATGCGCCTCTGTCGGATACGCTCTCCGACATCGAGGACGCCTGGGTGTCCTGGTGCAGTGCTCTGGACGCGACCGCGGAATCGGTGGCGCACTGGGTGACAACTCGAGGAGCAGCCACCCGGGTTGAGGCGTGGCTCTCCTGCGCCGAAGAATGGAACGACGATCTCAAGGCCACTGGCGATCTGCTGATCACCCGCGCCGTCCAGTGGGAGTACATGGCGCGTCCGCTGCGAGGTGCTGGATTGGCTGCTTTCGTCGCACAGGTCGAGGAGGGGCAGATCGAGCCCCGTGACCTGGATATGGCGCTGCGACGTGGTCTGGCGGAGGCTTCCGTGTCCGAGCGCAGCCAGCGATTCAACCTGCGGTCGTTCCACCGGACGCTTCGTGAATCTGAGCTGAAGGAACTTAGCACGGCCATTACCAAGGTGCAGCAGGAGGCAACCCGTGCCCTTCCTGCCCGACTACTGGCCCAGCGCCCCTTCACCCAGGGCCGGCTGGACGGTCGTGCAGCACTGCTGCGTCGCCAATTGGACGCCAAGCGCAACGCGAAGTCTTTCCGCACCCTGCTGGGTGAGTTCGGTGAAGAGATTCTATCGGTCGCTCCATGTTTCTTCGTCTCGCCCGCTTCGCTGGCAACTTTCGTCGATCCGAAGGCCGTCACCTTCGATCTCGTCATCTTCGATGAGGCGTCCCAGGTGACAGTGGATCAGGCGATGGGTGCGCTGGGCCGTGCCCGCGCGGCAGTCATCGTCGGCGACAGCAAGCAGATGCCTCCTACCCGGATCGGTAAGACGACACTCGGCAACAGCGATGATCTTCCCGAGGAGACTGCCGACGGTGAGGCCGCGGACGCGATGTCTGCCCTCGACGACCTGGAATCCATCCTCTCCGAGGCAGTCGAGTCTGGGCTGCCGCAGCTGTGGCTGTCGTGGCACTACCGCAGTCAGGATGAGTCCCTCATCGCGTTCTCCAATGAGCGGTACTACGAAGGACACCTGTCCAGTCTCCCCTCTCCCGGCGGAGTTCCGGGGGCAGGCGTTTCCTTGGTCCGGGTGGACGGTCAGTTCATCCGCAAGGCAGATGTGAAGGCAGGTCTCGGCACCCTGGGAACCAATCCCGTCGAAGCGCAGGCCATCGTCGATTCTGTGGTCAGGCGGGTCAATGATCCCCTGACGAAGGACGAGTCGATCGGTGTGGTGACCTTCAATGTGCCGCAGCGCGACCATATCCTCGATCTGTTGGAGGAATGCGGTGATCCACTGGTGGCCCGCAGGCTGGTTCCCGGTCCGGAGGGCATCTTCGTGAAAAACCTGGAGAATGTGCAGGGCGATGAGCGCGACGTGATCCTGTTCTCCACGGCATTCTCGAAGCAGTCGGATGGGCGTCCGATGCCCATGAACTTTGGTCCGCTGTCCAGGAAGGGCGGTGAACGTCGACTGAATGTGGCGGTCACACGGGCCCGTAAGGAGGTTGAGCTTTTCTGTTCCTTCGCTCCGACGGAAATCGACCTGAACCGAACCACGTCTGCCGGACTCCGGGACCTTCGCGGCTATCTCGAGGCGGCGATCGAGCACGCCAGCCCTGTTGCGGCACGACGGGGTGTCGCCGTGAATACGAATACCCTGCGTGACGATCTTGCCGTTGCATTGCGGCAGCGGGGTTGGGTTGTGGAGACGGATTATGGTCTGTCCTCCTACACGCTCGACTTGGTGGTACGCCCGGCCGACGATGAGCGGTGGCACGCTGCGGTACTCACGGACAGTGACCGGTGGGCGGGGATGGATACGGTGGCTGACCGTGATCTCACGCCAGGTCTACTCGGCAAGCTCATGCACTGGGCAGGAACGGTGCGGGTGTGGCTGCCGGAGTGGATCGAGGACCGGGACGCGGTCATCGACCGGGTGGAAGCCGAGATCCGCGCCGCCGGCGAGAAGATTGCGGAACAGGATGCCGCCCGTGCGAAGGTTCTCGAGGAGGCGGAACGTGCGCTTGCAGAGGAACGCGAGCGCATCGCTGCTGAGGAGAAGGCGGAGGAGGAAGCTCGGGAGCAAGCTCTGACCGAGCTCGGTGAAGGCGCTGATCCGTCCGCTGCAGACGACGGAGACGTCGACGCCGCCGAGATCGAGGACATCGTCGACGATTTGCTCGGTCGGTCTTCCGACGAAGAACTGGAGGAGGCCCCGGTTCAGTGGTCCGACGAGGAGGCTGCCGCAGAGACTGCCGTTGATTCGGTTCCGGCTCCTTCCAATCCGTTCGAGGCCCCGGCGATGGCGGGTCGGGCGAATCCGTTTGCCCAGCCGGCAGAAAACAACACTGTCAACCACCATGAAGCCGACGACGAAGCCGCAGTCGAGCCAGCGGAACCCTCCGTTCCGGTACGCTCGGTGTCCACGGCCACTCCCTCAGCTGTGCCGGCTACACCAACCCCGTCGACTGGTCGTCATTCACGCGAGGAGGAGACTGCCACGTCACGAATGGGTACCGGCGCTGGTCCGCTGCCCACTGAGTTGCCGTATGTGCCACTGCAGGACAAAGCCGCGCTCGGTGAGCGGGAGGAATTGGAAGCAGGGTTTTCTACGACCCGTATTGCGGAGCTGCGCGAGGATGTCGCCGTGATGATCGCGGATTCCGGGCCGGTACGCCTCGGTCGCTTACGCACGGCGATTGCCAAGAGGTTCGGGCGCCAGAAGACTTCGAAGCTGATTAACGTGACTATCGACAAGCTCATTCCTCAAGAGCTTGTCCATGAAGAATCCGCAGACACCAGTTTCGTCTGGCTATCCGCTGAAGGGCCTGAAGCCTGGAACCACGTACGCCGCTCGGAGGGACGAAACTTGCCGGATATCTCGCTGCGTGAGATCTCCTGTGCTGCCAGACTTGTGTTGAACCGATCGCCTGAACTGGCGGAGCTGACGCCGGAATCCCGGGAGAAGCTGCACCGGGCAGTGCTCGGTACATTCAACATCGGTCGATTGACAGGACAGGCGAAAGATCGGATCAACCAGGCACTGGACCTGTTGTAGCGAGTAGCAACCTCAAGTACCCGAACCAGAGCTCCGCCGCCCAGGCGGCGTTACATCCAGAGATTCTCCAGAACTGCCACCGCCCCTTGATCACCCCGGTGGCGGAACCGTGCACGCACCTTTCGCCGTGGAGCTTCCGGTGCCAGTCCAAGGGCCGTGGATACGGACGCATAGTCTTCTGGCCTTCCC
>NZ_JBQQOC010000045.1:0-10411 GCF_052264515.1 Candidatus Corynebacterium faecigallinarum | reverse complement strand
CGGGGTCTGGATGACCGCCCCGCTGCGGACGATGCTCGCCTACAACGATGAGTCCGACATGACGTCCGAGGCGAGGTTGCGTCTCCAGACCGTCATTCTCGATCTGCTGGAACCGGTGCCGCACCACTCCTTCGACATTCCGCTGCCGCGGAGCGATGACCTCCTCGCCGTGGCCCGCGCGGTCCTCCGCAATCCGGCCGACCGGAGACGCACCGATCAATGGGCCCACGAGCACTGCCTCCATCCCCGCGCACTGTCCCGACGGTTCGCCGCGGAGACCGGCCACACCTTCACCCAGTGGAGAATTCTGGCTCGGATGCACCTAGCCGTGCAGAGACTCATCGGTGGCGGCACCGTGGTCTCCGTCTCCCGACGGCTCGGTTACCGGAGTCCGTCGACGTTCATCGACCACTTTCGTTCGTTCACCGGACAGTCGCCCACGCAGTACCTGCGCTCCGTACAGAAACCGTAACCGGACGTCCCCAAACCGGACCGGCGCGGACCGTACATTGTGCGGGCCCCGTTCACCTGCCTCCCAAGGAGCGTCCCGTGCCTTTCCCTGCCCTCCCGATACGCAGTCCCCTCGCCCGTCGACTCATCGCCGCCACGGTTGCCGCGGTGATCCCGCTGACCGCCGTGGCCTGCGGTTCAGACTCCACCGACGACGCCTCCGCCACCCGCACCTACGACAGCGACTTCGGACCGGTCGAGATCCCCGCGAACCCGGAGGACATCCAGCGCATCGTCTCCGTGGACTTCTACACCCCCGCTGCCCTGGTGGACCTGGGGATCACCCCGGTCGGCGTCGTCCAGTCCTACTTCGACGACGGTGCCGCCATCCCGGAGCACTACCGGTCCGAGGTCACCGACAGCGGCGCGACCTCCATCGGGGAGTACTACGAACTGGATGTCGAAGCGGTGTCCACGACAGATCCCGACCTGATCCTCGCCACCGATGACTTCCTCCCGCTCGATGATCCCCTGCGTGACAAGCTCGAGAGCATCGCCCCGATCATCACCTTCAAGGCCCGGGACGGGGAAAGCTGGCGAACCCGGTCCACCGAGCTGGCCGACATCCTCGACCGGGAGGACGCGCTGGAACCACTTGTCGCTGACTACAACTCCCGGCGCGACGAGATCGCCGAAAGGTACAGCGACGTCCTGGACAATGAGACCTTCGCCGTCTTCGTCCCCACCGCCGACGAATGGGGAACCTACGCGGACACGCACTTCTCGACCCCGATCCTGCGAGACCTCGGCGCACACTTCCGGGAGCAGAGAGACGACGAGATCAACGAGAACGGCTTCCCCAACTGGTTCTCCTACGAGGAGTTGGGCCGACTCGACAACGTCGACGTCATCTTCACACCGGTCACCGACCGCGCGGTCCTCGACAAGGTGGAGGGCAACGAACTCTGGAAGCGGCTTCCGGCAGTCCGCAACGGCCTCGTCTTCGAGTACATCCCGGACTCCCCGACCGGGTCCTACGGCTGGGCGCTGGAGAACCTCGACGCGCTCGACGACCTGCTGGGCACGGTGAGCGCAGCCCGGTAGCCCACCGGACAGTCTCAGCGAACCTCCCGCAGGATCCTCTCCACCGTGTCGAGGTTGTCCATCCCCCACCGGAACGAGGAGGTCGCCGGGGACGGGAAATCATCGAAGACATTGCCCGCCCGTACCGCCGGCAGCCGAGACCACATCGGATTGTTCCGGTACCGGGCGAGCTGCTCCTTCTCCAGGACGATGATCATCCCCGCATTGTCGAGCTTGCTGATCTCCTCGTCAGAGATCCACGCCCAGGCGTCACCCGTGTCCGCCTCGCCGTCGGTCGGGGTGCGGAAGGTCGCGTCCACGTCGATCCACGGCGGGGTCGGCCATCCGCCCGGCGCGTAGGACGCCCAGGTGTTGTCCGTGGTGCTCAGGGAGACGACCGCCAGCGGGTTCGCGTCAAGGACGTCCCGGTACGTCTCCGAGATCTCCACCGCACGGTCGTTGTAGTCGTTCTGCTGTGCCTTCGCCTCGTCGAGACGGCCCACCGCGTCCGCCACACTGAGCGCGCGTTCCGCCCAGTCACCGGTGAGGTCCACGTGGAACAGCGGGGCGATACCCGCCAGCCGGTCGACGGTCTCCGGCTCGGGGAAGGCGGCGTCCACGATGATGAGGTCCGGGTCGAGGGCGGCGACCTTCTCCACGTCGATCTCGGCGTAGGTGCTGAGCTGCTCGGCGTCCGCCAGGGCGTCGACATAGCGCTGCGGCCTGCTGTCCGGCTCGGTGATGCCCTCCATGACGCCGACCGGGGTCACGCCCACGTCGACGAGCATGCTGGAGGAGAAGAAGTCGGTGGCGACCACCCGCTGCGGGTCGACGGGGACCGTCACCTCCCCGAGAGCGTCGGTGACGGTGCGGGTCCCGCTGTCGGTGGGACCGACACCACCGGAGCCGCCGGAGCCACCGGAGGAACAACCCGCGAGGACGAGGGTCGGCAGGAGGACAAGGCCGGTGAGTGCGGTGCGCAGACCGCGGGGAGTCAGGTTCACGACGGTGATGCTAACGGTGCCCGGAACCGGTTTCCGGGCCGGTGTCACCGGTTTCCGTCACTGGTCCCTGTCACGGGAGAACGCGCCCGGCGTCCTGCCTATGATCTGCCGGAACTGCTCGGCGAAGGTGCCGGCGCTGCGGTACCCGAGACGGCGGGCGGTCGCCGCGACGGGCACACCCGACCGCAGCAACGGCAGGGACGCCCGCACCCGCGCACGGATCCGCCACCGGGCCGGTGACAGACCGGTCTCCTCCGAGAACTCGCGCACGAGTTCCCGTTCCGGCAGTCCCGCCAGGGCCGCCCAGTCCGCGGTGGTCTCCGCGGCGTCCAGCCGGGACAGGATCCGGCGTGCGACCGCCGACATCCGGGGGGACGCCGGCATCCGCAGGTCCACGACCGTGTCCGGGACCGGGACGAGGAGGTCGACGACGAGCTGCTGGAGACGGCGGCGGGTGTCCTCCGGCATCCCCCGGTCTGCGTTGAGCAGCAGCAGTTCCCGCACCGCCGGCAGCAGGTCCACCACCGCCACCCCGGCGGGCAGGCCGGTGGCGGCCGGAGCGAAGAAGGTGGCCTGGAGCGACGTGTCCGCGGCGGCGTCGATACTGTGCGGGACGCCGTGGGGGACCCAGATCCCCCGGTTCCCCGGACAGTCCCACACGCCTTCCGGGGTGCGCACGGTGACCATCCCGGAGGTCGCCCAGATCAGTTCATCATGGTGGTGGGTGGAATCAGTCCAGGTGTGCAGCCGGGGGACATCGAACCGGACCGTCGTCAGCAGGAACCCGGTCACCGCGCCCGGAACTCCAGAGGCACCCGACCCGTGACCCGCTTCAACGCCGTGGCGAAGGCGCTCGGGTTGGCGTACCCGACCCGGCGCGAGACCGTGCCGACCGGCGTTCCCTCCCCCAGCATCCGGACCGCCGCCGACATCCGGGCGACGGTGCGCCACCCGCTGAACGTCATGCCGGTGTCCGCCCGGAACGCCCGCGCGATGGTGCGTCCCGACGTCGCGAGCAGCCAGGCCCAGTCGTCGAGGGAACGGGCGTCCTCCGGATGATCGAGGAGCTGCCGGGTGATCGGCCGGATCAGCGGGTTGCGGGGAAGCGGCAGTTCCAGGCCCGGTGTCGCCGGCTCCGACATGAAGTCGATGCACAGGCGCTGGGCACGGAACCGCTGCTCGCGGGAGAGTCCCTGGTAGGCCAGCAGAACCAGCATCTCGCGGGTCGCGGTGTTCACCGTGACATCCCGGACGGCGGCGGTCGGCCCTGTCCACGCGTCGGGTCGGATGTACACGGCGGTGAGGGAGGTCGTCGGAGCGGTGTCCGCGGAATGCGCCACCCCGACCGGGACGAACACGCCGTATCCGGGGGTGAGGTGGTGCCGGCTGCCGGCGATGTCGACCTGCGCGGTGCCCCGCATGGCGAAGAACACCACGTGGTGGTTGTCGTGGTGGTGCGGCCGGCCGGAGCAGATCTCCGCCTCCAACGGGCTGGGGTAGCGCAGTTCCCTCAGGGTGAGGAGGTAGTCACCGGGGATGAGGGCGTCGGTCGCATCTGCCCTGTCCGCCGCGACGATGTCCGCCGCTGTCCACCGTCCCGGTCGGGTCACCGGGCGCAGTTCGGCCGCGGTCACAGTCCGTTGCTCTCGTAGAGTTCGTCGACGACGGCGATCATCTCGTCCTCGTCGCGGTCACTGTCGAAGACCGCGCAGACCTTGTCGGCGAAGTCCGGGCCGAGGGCGTCGTAGGCCGCACGCCACTGTTCGGAGTCGTGGATCCAGTAGCCCATTGTCGTCGCCGCGCCGCGGGCCAGGCCCTTGTCCCGGCGCAGGATCTTCCGGATCTCCCGGGAGGTGCGGGTCTCCGTCGCCGCCCAGACAGCGTCCTTCTCCGTGATCTCCATGCCGACGAGCACCCCGGGCAGGCGACTCTCGGCCACCCCGTTGCCGGAGCCGTGCAGCCAGAGACACTCGACGTCGTCCCTTGTCGGCGCAACCTCGTAACCGTCGGCACGGACCTCGCAGACCAGGACAGACGGCATCCCCGCCGGTGCCTCCTCGGCGATGCGCAGGGCGGCGGGCAGGCCGGGTTCGTCGCAGAGGAGGATCTGGCGGGTGGCGGTGTCCGGGCGCGTGTAGGCGTCCACCGGCGGGGTGATCCCGACCTCCCCGCCGGGATCGACGGTGGTGGCCCAGGTCGTGGCGACACCGTTGCCGTGGACGACGAAGTCCACGTCGATCTCACCGGGGCGCCAGGCGCGGACCGTGTAGGCGCGCATCTCGGAGGGCTCGATGCCGTCGGCGTAGGTCCAGCCGCGCCCCTCCAACTCCGGAAGCCGGACCGGGTCGGCGGGGGCGTCCGGGAAGAACACCCGGATCCACTCGTCACCGACTCCGGTGGTCGGGTAGTCGGTCATGTCCGGTCCGCCGAGGGTGACGCGCACCATCGCGGCGCCGACGCGGGTGACGGCGAGGACCTCCGCCCGGTGGACGCGGGGCGTGTAGTCGGCGGGGTACTTCTCTTCAGCACTGGTCATGGCGGTTCTCTGCTTCTGCTCCGGATGGGACGGACATCATGTTCAGTGAGGCAACCCTACCTGCCCGAATCTTCGCGCAGCGGACAGGTGCCGTCGCGCGGCGGGCAGCGACGGGGACAGGCGGTGGCCGACCACGTCCGCAGGACGCCACACATTGACCCGATCACGCCACGGAACACGCTTAGCCTCAGCTGCATGACTTTCACCAGGTTCCCCATCCCCTGTCGGACGGTTCTCGCCGGCGTCACCGCGGCACTGCTCTCCACGACCGTCGCCTGCGGTTCCGACGACGGCAACGACAGCGCAGACGGTGGTGACACCACCACCTTCAGCTACGGCGGGGTCACCGTCGACATCCCCACCGACCCGCAGCGCGTGGTCTGCATCGAGACCCGGCTGTGCCCCGAGTTCGCCGAGATCACCGGCATGAACCTCGTCGCCACCCCGGAGATCTCCGCCGAGTCCGCCAAGGACAACGTGGTCAACGACGAGCTGCCGGACTCCGTGGAGAAGTTCGAGTTCAACTTCAATCAGCCCGATCCGGAAGCTGCGGCGAACATGGACCCCGACATGCTGATGACAGTGGCGGCATGGTTCGACTACTACGACTCAGAGACGCAGGACAAGCTGGAGGCTATCGCACCGGTCCTGCGGATCAGCGGCGCACCCGACAAGGACGCCGACTGGCTCCAGCCCCTGGTCGACCAGGCCGAGCAGATCGGCAAGAAGGCCGAGGCCGAGCAGAGCATCGCCGACTACGACGCCACAATCGACAAGCTCTCGGAGACAGTGGATGGCGAGGGACAGACCGTCGCCGTCGTCTCCCTCCAGGACGACCAGTTCGTCCTCGAGGATGAGGACCTGCCGATCGAGGTCCTCACGGACCTGGGCTTCACCCTGCTCACTGCCCCCGACAACCGTGAGGCGGACGGCTCCCTGCACATGTACAGCAAGGAGAACCTCAACATCCTGCAGGACGCCGACGTCATCTTCGTCCAGAACCCGGACAATGCACTGTCGAACGATGTGCTGTGGAAGAGGCTCCCTGCGGTCACGAACGGGAAGACCCCGCAGCTGCTGTACAACCACCGCGCCGGTTTCTCGAAGGTCGGCGCGAACTTCGCCGAGTACGTCGCCGAGCAGCTGGGCTGATCAGCCGGAACCGGGCCGTGTCCGGTGGGAGACACAGATTGTCTCGTTCGCACAGGTAGAGGGCATTAATCTCTGCGGCATGACGTTCACCGGAAGAGCCCGATTCCCCCACCGCGCCGTCCTCGCAGGTACCACTGTTGTCACCGCGCTGGTCGCCATGACCGCCTGCAGTTCCGACGGGGACGGTGGCGCTGCCGCCACCGGCGACACGCGGACCTTCACCTACCGTGATGTCTCCGTCGACATCCCCACCGACCCGCAGCGCGTGGTCTGCATCGAGACCCGGCTGTGCCCCGAGTTCGCCGAGATCACCGGCATGAACCTCGTCGCCACCCCCGACCTCGACGGTGACAGCAGCATCGTCTACGACAAACTCCCGGACTCCGTGGAGCTCTTCCATTTTCACGCGGCACAACCGGAAGCCTTGGCCACCTTCGACCCTGACCTCGTCATGACCACCTCGGCCTGGTTCGACACCTATGATTCCGAGGTCCAGGAGCGTTTAGAGGGTATCGCCCCGGTTCTCCCGCTGGCAGGGGATATCGAGGACACCCGGGGGGAAGACTGGCTCCAGATACTCACCGATCAGGCTGACCAGCTCGGGAAGCGGGCCGAGGCCGAGCAGAGTATCGACGAATACAAGGCCACCGTCGACGAGGTCTCGAAGGTGGTCGGGGCCGACGGCAAGACCGCGGCAGCTGTCGTTCTGTCCGACGACCAGTTCGGGATCATCGATGACAGTCTGTCGAACAAGGTACTGGAAGACCTGGGCTTCACCCTTCTCACCCGCTCCGATTCCGTGGAGGCCGACGGCTCCGTGCACATGTACAGCAAAGAGAACCTCAGCATCCTGCAGGACGCTGACGTCATCTTCGTCCAGAACCCGGACGAAGCCATGCACGATGATGTGCTGTGGAAGAAGTTGCCGGCGGTCGCCGCCGGCAAAGCCCCTGCGCTCAGCTACTACCACAGGTCCGGTCTCACGATAGCCGGCGCGAACTTCGCCGAGTACGTCGCCGAGCAGCTGGGCTGACGCCGGTCCCCTGCTGACCGTCCCCGCCGACCAGCCCTTGTGCGGTCACTACCCGACCCGCCGTTCCCTCAGGTACGGCGGGTTCTCCGGGTCCGGGGCGTCCTCCACGT
The DNA here is from genome assembly GCF_052264515.1 of Candidatus Corynebacterium faecigallinarum. Classification (NCBI taxonomy): domain Bacteria; kingdom Bacillati; phylum Actinomycetota; class Actinomycetes; order Mycobacteriales; family Corynebacteriaceae; genus Corynebacterium; species Candidatus Corynebacterium faecigallinarum. Next base: position 3,043 of record NZ_JBQQOC010000045.1, on the reverse strand, counting down.
CGACGACCCGCGTCGGCCGGCGTCCCGTTGCACGGAGGAACGCGGCACTGAACGCACTGACCGTCGCGTACCCGACCCTGCGGGCGACCACACCGACCGGGGAGCCGTCGGCGAGCATCCGCACCGCCACTGTCATCCGGACACTGGTCCGCCACTGGGCGAAACCCATGCCCGTGTCCGCCCGGAACCGCCGCGAGATCGTGCGCGGACTGGTCTTCATCAGCCATGCCCAGTCCTCCAGGGTGCGACTGTCCGACGGGTCGCCGAGCACCGCACCGGTGACCGGGGCGAGGAAGGTGTCGTGCACGGTCGGGACATCGGCACTGTCGTACCGGGCGTCCGCCAGCAGTTCCAGGCAGACCTGCTGGGCACGGATGCGCCGGTCGTCCGGCATCTCGCGGTAGGCGAGGTGGAGCAGCAGCTCCCGCAACGACGCCGGGACGGTCACCGCATGGACCGACGTCCCGGTCACCGCAGTGGCCGGTGCGGCGCACACCGTCCGTGACCAGGCGTCCGGGTCGATGAACAGGGCGCAGAGCACCGTCTCCTCCCCCGGCGGGCACGCGTGCGGTGTTCCCGCCGGCAGCCAGAGGCCCTGCCCGACGGTGAGCCGGTGACGCTGTTGGCGCTGCTCCGTGTCCGCGCTGCCGGTCTGCACCACCGCGCTGCCGGAGGAGGGGAACAGGACGACATGGTCGGCGTGGGTGTGGCCCGTCGCACCGCAGAGTCCGGCGTCCTGCCACCGGCGCAGCCGCAGTTCACGGGTGGTGAGCAGATAGCCCTCGGGGACGACCGGGACGACCGGGACGACCGGACAATCGGCGGCCGTCACTTCTGCAGCGGCTTCAGGATCTTCTCCTCGACGGTGTCAAGGTACGCGGTGGCGGACTCATAGTCCGTGACCTCGCCGAAGATGGGGAAGACGTGGTCATCCTTGGCGGCCTTCAGGTTCTTGAACAGGGTGTTGTCGAGGACCGACTGCATGACCGGGTCCACCGTTCCGTCCGGCTTCGCAGTGACGGTGACGGCATCGGCGTCGCCGAGCAGCTCCCCGATCTTCTCGGTCGAGTACTCCTCCCAGCCCTTGGGGAACTCGCCGGTCGGCAGGGATGCGGCAGGCTTCATGCCGATCTCCTGATAGATCGCGCCGACAATGCTGGACGGGTAGGCGATGTAGAACTTCGCGGCGTCCTCCATCGGCCCGATGTCGGCGAAGGTGTTGTCGGCGAGGACGTCCTTGTAGTCCGCCTGCAACGTGGCGAGGCGGTCCTCGTAGGCGACCTTCGAATCCTCGAGCGCGTCCTGGGCCCCGACCGCGTCCGCCAGCATGCCGACGATCGGCTTCCAGTCTCCGCGGGTCTCGCCCTCGGCGATGACGGTCGGGGCGATCTCGGAGAGCTTGTCGAAGATCTCCTGGTCGATCTCCAGAACGTCACCGACGATGACATCCGGCTCGGCCTTGGCCACGGCCTCGATGTCCAGCTCGAAGAACTTGCCGACGCTGTCGACCGGCTCCAGGAACTCCTTCTGCTCCGCGGAGATACCGTCGCTGTAGTCGGAGTAGTCCTGCGCCGCGACCGGGGTGACGCCGAGGGACTTCAGCTGCCAGGGCGTGTCGTAGGAGACCGCGACGACGCGCTCCGGGTTCTCCGGGACCTCGACGTCACCGTAGGCACTGGACACGGTGTGCGTGTCGTTGCTCTCGCTGTCGTCGTCGGAACTGCAGGCGGACGCCGCGAGGACGCCGACAGTGGCGGCCAGTGCCAGCGAGGTGCGGCGGACACGGCGTGCCGTGAGGGTGCGGAGGGTCATGGCGTTCTCTCTCGGTCGGGGGTCTGTACCGGGAGAAAGTATAGGAAGGCTCACCTTTGTCCGGCGGACATGGTTCGTCTGCGGACGGACAAGGAGCTGAATCTCTGAGGCCGAAGCGGGTGACCGGAAGCTCCAACTACTGGTCGCCCGCTTTCCATGTGGTGATGAGGGCCGCTCATCACTGGTCAGGTTACGCGCGGGCACTGCACGCCGCAATGGCACAAGCTACAGCGCAGCGGCCAGTGCGTCGGCGATGTCGTCGATCGCCCACGTCAGGCTCAGCGGCGTGGACACCGACAGGGCCAGGTTCACATCAGAGTCCGTCAGCAGGGCGACATGGCCTTCCCCGACCGGCCCCCAGGCGGCGAATGCCCGGTCCGAGCGGAGCGCCGCATCCCACTTCTCCTGGTCCGTACCAGTGACGTACAGATCCGCGGACGTGGCGATCAGCTTCTCGATCGACACGTTGAAGCTGGACACTCCGTCCGCTTCCTCAGCGAGCGCCGCGAGGTCCGGCGAGTCCACCAGGCCGAGCTTCTGGAGGGTCTTCACCCGGGCGTCCTTGTCGGAGAAGATGACCGTCTGGCCGTCGTCCGGGAGGAACCCGTAGAGGAAGGACTTTCCGGCGAGCTCCTTGTGCGTTCCGGCGCTCGCGCTGATGCTGTCGTCCAGTTCCGCAGTGATCTTCCCTGCCTCAGAAGGTCGGCCGAGCGCTTCAGCGACCATGCGCAGATGGTCCTCAGCGGAGGTGCCCCAGGGGTCATCGGGGAAGGCGACCGTCGGCGCAATATCGGAGAGCTTCCGGTACTCGTCCTCGGTGATTCCGGACTGGACCGCGAGAATGAGGTCGGGGTTCTGATTCGCCACGAACTCCGTATTCACGTCACCACGTTCCAGTGAGGCATCGGTGGCGGGCATCGGGGCACCAAGATCATCAACAGCATCCCGGAACCAGGGATAGAATTCTGCGCTGTCTCCGTCGCCACCTGCCGTTCCCTGAGCCACCGGAACAGTTCCGAGCTGTACCGCAAGGTCCGCACCGGCCCAGCCGACAACCGCCACACGCTGCGCCTGCTCCTCGATGGTGGTCTCACCGTAGGCGTGGTCAATGGTGACGGGGAAGGCTCCGTCCTCAGCCTCCACGAAAACCCTCTGTTCCTCATCGTTCCCGTCGTCGGAAGATGAACAGGCGGTGAGACCGAAAATGCTCACGAGGGCAGCGACACATACC
>NZ_JBQQOC010000044.1:0-10536 GCF_052264515.1 Candidatus Corynebacterium faecigallinarum | reverse complement strand
AGTGCAAGGAGACGGTGAACCTGCCGGGGGAATTGACACCACGCTAGGGGACTCAACCGCCGCACAAGGCCGCTACGCGGAGCTGTGGGAGGCGTGGAGCGTCAGCTGACGGTCTCCATGATCGCGCGGCGTGGTTGAGATGCTAAGAATCGTTCCTATGTGGGGCTGTTCGTTTCTTCCGGGCCGTTACCGTCGGTCCCGACAGTCATCTGTCAGCTTCGACGTTTCTCACTGATCTGACCCCACTTTCTAGGAGACCCGCGTGCCCCGTCGCGTCCGCCCGATCACCGTCCACCCCATGGCCCTGCGCAACCTGGAGGTGACCGCCGTCGCTGACATCACCCCCGCACTGCGCCGCGTGACCCTCACCGGGCCGGATCTGGTGGACTTCAGCTCCGCCGGCTTCGACGACGACGTGAAGCTCTTCTTCGCCTACCCCGGGCAGACCGAACCCGTCCTGCCCACCATCGTCGACGGTGGGATCCGCTTCCCCAAGGAACCCTCGCCGCTGGTCCGTACCTATACCATCCGCGCGTGGCGTCCTGAAGCCGGCGAGCACGGCGAGGTGGACATCGACTTCGTCAAGCACGGCGTCGGCGTGGCCACCACCTGGGCCTACCGCACCCGCCCCGGCGAAAGCGTCCACATGGTCGGCCCGACCCTGACCAAGGGCCTGCCCGCCGGGGCGGACTGGACCCTGATCGCCGGAGACGACACGACCGTCCCCGCCATCGCCCGCTACCTCGACGAGCTGCCGACTGACGCGAAAGCCACCGTCTTCATCGAAGTCGCCGAGGACGCCCACCGCTACGACATCCTCGCCGGCCGCGACCTGCCCGGTGTGACCGTCACCTGGCTGGTCCGCCACGGCGCACCCGGTGAGTCCGCTCCCCTGCTGCTCGACGCGATCAAGACCCTGCCCGCTGACCTGTGGGAGACCGGCCAGTGCTTCGCCTGGATCGCCGGAGAACAGTCCATCGTCCGCGACATGCGCCGCCACCTCGTCGGTGAGCGCGGCATGGACAAGGCCTGGATCGACTTCACCGGCTACTGGCGCAAGGAGACCGTCGTCGCGATGGAAGACGACGCCGCCGTGCCCGACCCCGAGCGCAACGAGTCCGCGTTCTCGAAGTTCCACGAGATGGCGGAGATCCTCCCGCCCCTGGCCATCCGCGTCGCCGCGAACCTGGACCTCGGCAACCTCATCTCCCAGGGCACCACCGCCGTCGATGATCTCGTCGAGGCCACCGGGGCGAACCCGACCGGACTGCGTAAACTGCTGCGCTACCTGGAGGGCCTGGAACTGCTCGACCCACTGTCCGGCCCGGCGGAGGCCCGCACCGCCTACAAACTCTCCGAGGTCGGTGAACTGCTCACCAATGAGTTCGTCCTCGACCACATCCGGCGCGACGGCGTCATGGCCACCAGGGAACAGGCCTTCTTCGGCCTGGAGGACGCAGTGATGACCGGCGAGCCGGTGTTCCGGAAGGTCACCGGGCGGACCTGGACCCAGCAGCGGCTCGACGCGTCCTTCGAGAACGAGCGGTTGGAGAAGTCGGCGACCAGTGCGTCCTACCTCGCTGCTCCGCTGGCCGGCTCTCACTCGATCACCGGGGCGAGGGACGTGGTCATCCACTCTGACGGGGCTGGAGCACTGGCCGCCGCGCTGGTGGCCGATGACCCGGACGTGCGCGTCCTCATCCCCGCGTTGCCGACCCAGGCGAACTGGCTGCGGGAGGATCTGAAGCAGACTGTCCCGGATGCCGGTGCCCGGAAACGGATACAGATTGTCGAACAGTCCGTGTTCGAGCCGACCATGCGCGCGGACACGATCATCATCGCCCATGAACTGGGCAATCACCCTGATGCGGACGCGGTGCTGCTGCTGCGCCGGGCCGCGGAATCCCTGACGAAGTCGGGTCGGATCCTGCTGATCCAGCCGACGTTCGGCATCGTCGAGTCCGACGGGCCTTCCGAGCACGGTGGCGAGGCTGACCTGCTGAACCTGACTGTTGTCGGCGGCGGGCACCGCACCCCGACCGAACTGGAGGCCCTGGTGGAGGCCGCCGGGCTGCGCGTCGCGTCCGCTGAATCTGTCGGCTGGGGCACCGTGGTGCGCACGCTGGGTCGGGCGTAGGCGCGGGGCTGGCGTGGTCGTAGGTCTGGCGCGGGGCAACACGGGGTAACGCAGGGCAGGCGCTGACGGCCCTTCCCTGTCGATCTCCCTACCCGCGAACGTTATCCACAAGGACCGGGTTGTCCACAGGCTCCTGGGGTTTTGCGTTGCGGGCACATTGTCGGTGGCCGCCGGTCCGATAGTCTGCCGCGCATGGGGAAACAGAATGCACTGGGGGCGTGGCAGACGACCCGACGGCAGGCCCTGGACAGTCTTGTTCTGGCCAGGCAGACCATAGCCAGCAACCATTCCGGCCATTCCAAAGGTTCCGTACCGGCCGAGACTGCCGGTGTCGTCGAGAACATCGACAGGGCTCTCTACCCTGTGCTGGCCGCAGAGTTCCAGGGATACTGCCGTGACCTGCACGGCGACGCGGTCGCGGCGATCATCGCTGAGGCGCAGTGGCCGACGGAACAGATTGCGCGCGTGTCAGCGGCCGCGATGCAGGACAAACGGGGACTGGACCGGAAGAACCCGGCTTCCTCCGTGATCGGCGACGACTTCCGTGCGCTCGGTCTGAAGCTGTGGAACCGAGTCCAGGAGGAGCATCCCGAGGACTACCCGGACTGGCGGCGATCACTGGACACTCTCGTCAACATCCGCAACGCTGTATCCCACAGCGACCGGAAACGGCTCAAGGACTTCACTTCCAAGAAGCAGCTGACCTTCGCGTACTGGCAAAGCACCCGCAAAGACCTGGACTTGCTGACTATTGCCATGGACTCAGCGGTCAGGACATACTTGGTGGAGATCGCCACACCTCCGCCGCACATACAGCAGAAGGAAACTGATCATGACTAACAGCAACGCCACGACCCCCAAGGTGGGAGATATCGTCCGGGTTGTCTTCGGCATCGAGACCCTGGATGCGCGAGTCATTGACATCGAAGATGGCGAGGTTGACGTTCGCCTCATCTGGAACGACCCCACCACACCCGAAGACGAGATCGAACCCTTCTACCAGACCTACCGGATGGACGAGATCCTGCCCAAGGACTGAGACAGGCTCGCGGTATCGGTGAAGCCCAGAGCTCACCACCAGCACAGCAGACAGGAAGCGACCATGACTAGGGCGTGTCTCTTTAAATCGTGACCGTGCCCCGCCATACTCGGTTCATGGCCACCACCGACCGCTACCAGCAGCTCACCGATGACCAGTGGGCACGCATCGAACCCCTCCTGCCGTCCAGTGACGGCAGGAGGGGTCGCCCGTTCCGGAACTCCCGTCAGATTCTCGAAGGTGTGATCTACCGGTACCGCACCGGGATTCCCTGGCGTGACCTGCCCGAATACTTCGGCCCCTGGCAGACGGTGTGGAAACGTCACCGTCGTTACACCGTCGACGGGACCTGGGACCGGATCCTGCAGTCCCTGCTCGCCGACGCCGACGCTGCCGGGTTGATCAGTTGGATCGTCTCGGTCGACGCGACGATCAACCGGGCCCACCAGCACGCGACGAACACAACCCGACCCGAACAGCACACAGGGGGCACAGTCGAATTACAAGAATCAGGCCTGTTCTGATCTTGATGATTGTGAACCTGCAGGTCACGGGGTTGGGCGGTCGCGGGGAGGGTTGAGCACCAAGATTCACCACGCGGTCGACGGGAAGGGTCGACCGTTGGCGGTGGTGGTCACCGGCGGCCAGCGTAACGACGGGCCGGTACTACAGGCGGTCATCGACGACATCCGGGTTCCGCAGCCGGCAGGGAGTCCGGGCAGGCCACGGACCAGGCCAGATTCGGTGATGGCGGATAAGGCGTACCCGAGCCGGGCGAATCGGGAGTACCTGCGTGATCGGGGGATCACCGCGGTGATCCCGGAGAAGAACGACCAGGTCAATGCCCGCAAGCGTAAGGGGTCTGCAGGTGGTCGGCCGCCGAGAATGGACTGGGAGGCCTACAAGGGCCGCAACGTGGTGGAGCGGTCGTTCAACCTGCTCAAGCAGTGGCGGGGCCTGGCGACCAGGTACGACAAGCTCGCGGTGATTTACCGCGGGGCTGCCGTCCTGGCCGCGATCGTTGCCTGGCTCAGAGCATTAGGAGACACGCCCTAGCACCCTCACCGGTTGGGTGAGGAGCACTTTTGCTGCCGGTGAGGGTGCAAACTCGACATTGTCGGCGGGATGCGGAGTGGGCGGAGGGAAAAGTGCCGATGTCAGCCGAGACGCAGACCCAGCCCCTCGAAGTCACTGTTGCCGCAGGTGCCGAGGGTGTTGACGCAATACCCGGCGAGTGTGCCGGAGTCCAGGGGAAGGTACTGGCGCGCCAGGAGCTCGTTCTCCGCGGTATCCGGCGCATCAGGCGCGTCGGGCGCATCAGGCGCGTCAGGCGCGTCGGGCGCATCAGGCGCGTCAGGCGAGTCGGGCGCGTCAGGCACAGCACCACCGATCTCCCCCGAGGTTGTCTCCAGCGCCAGGCGCGCCGCCTCCGCTCCGTCCGCGACATCAGCCCGGTCGAAGACGGCGAAGACCGCCTTGGACAACACGTCTCCCGCACCGGGACTGCAGGTGGCGCCGGGCTTCCCGGTGAACGGGTCTGCCCCGGGGATGCAGTTCCATCCCGCGGCGGTGGCGGTGGCGACGAACGCGTCCACGTTGCCGGAGACCGTCGTCTCGCCCGGTGCGCCCGGCGAGTCCGGTGCGAAGGGCGCGGCCGGGACGGTCGAGAGCACGGCCGACGGAGCACCGTTGCCGCCGTCTCCGTCACCCCCACCGTCGCCGTCATCGCCGATGGTGCAGGCGCCCAGGGCGAGCGTCGCCGCGGCGGTGACGGAGAGCAGGGAACGGGTGACGCACTGGGTTTTCACGGGGTCCATGAGACCACATCAGCCCCACCGCTGTCAGCAGTGGGGCTGGGGGTCAGCCGTCTCCGGCTACGGATCAGTTCAGGTTGCCGAGGGCATCGCCGAGACCGGGGACGCCCGGAACGTCGACGACATTTCCGTTGCCGTCGTCGACGTGCACGGAACCGTCCTCACCGATCTCCGCTGACGCACCGTCATCGGACTCGACGCGCATGCCGTCGTCGCCGAAGGTGGCGGTGTTGCCGTCGCCGGAGTCCACCGTGACACCGTTCTCGTCGGTGGTGACGCTCGGCTCATCACCGGTCGCGTCGTCCGAGGTGTCGGCCGCGTCCGCGGCAGCGGTCTCGGCGGTGCTCTCGGCGGTGGTCACCGCGGTGGTGGTGTCGTCATCTTTGTCGTCGTCACCACAGGCCGCGAGACCGAGTGAGGCGACAAGCGCCGTGGCGACGGCGGCGGAGCGGAGGGCGACACGGGAACCGGAGGTCTTCCTGAAATTCATCATGGGAAAAGTAAACATGCCCGGCCCGGATACTGACAGCCTTTCAGGGAGAGTTCCCCGGCGGCGGGGGTGACGGACACCACATAAGCGCATGGTTTCACTTTCTACAGGGGGTGTGACTAAACCGCGGGCCACCCCCGGAGAAACGTGTCAGAGCTCGTCGACGACCGGTGTCACCGGAGCGAGACCACCCTCCGCGGACCGCGGGTCCAGCGGCACGATGTTCGGCGTCCCGGTCACCGGGTCCGGCACCACCATCGCCTTCAGACCGAAGACTTCCTCCACCAGATCCGGGGTCATCACCTCGGCCGGGGACCCGGTCGTCACGATCTGACCGTCGCGCATGACGATGAGGTGCTGCGCGTAGCGGCACGCCTGATTCAGGTCGTGCAGCACCGTGACGACGGTCTTGCCCTCGTCATGGAAGGTCCTCAGCAGCTCCATGAGCTCGTACTGGTGCGCGATGTCGAGGAAGGTCGTCGGCTCGTCGAGCAGCATGATCGGCGTCTGCTGGGCGAGCAGCATCGCCACCCACACGCGCTGACGCTGACCACCGGACAGTTCCGCGACCAGCCGGGACGACAGGTTGTCCGTCCGGGTCGCGACGAGAGCGTCCTGCACGGCTTTCTCGTCCTCCGGGCTCCACTGGTGGAACAGGGACTGGTACGGGGCACGGCCACGCGCGACGAGGTCGGCGACCCGGATGCCCTCCGGGGCCAGGGAGGTCTGCGGCAGCAGGCCCAGCTGCCGGGCGACCTGCTTCGCACCGTGGGACGCGATCGGCTTCCCGTCGAGCAGCACCTCGCCCTTCACCGGGGTGAGGACGCGGGCCACCGCGCGCAGCAGGGTGGACTTGCCGCACCCGTTGGGTCCGATGATGGCGGTGAAGGACTCGTGGGGAATGTCCACGGTCAGGTCGGTGGAGATGATCCGCTGGTCGTAGCCGATGGTGGCGTTGCGGACCTGAAGTCGTGCGTCAGTCATAGTCTCTTTCATTTCAGCATCGCTCATATCGCTCATTTCGGCGTCCCGTACTGCCTGCGCGCCTCGCGGATCAGCAGCCAGATCATGTAGATGCCACCCACGCTCACGGTGAGCAGGCCGACCGGGATCGACCGGTAGAAGTGGGAGATCACCAGGGACAGGAAGTGGGCGAAGGTCAGCAGGGCCGCACCGACGGCGGCGGCGCCGAGGACCGTCACACCGGGCGTCCCGGCGATGCGTCGGGCGAGCTGCGGGGCGACCAGGGCGATGAAGCTGATCGGTCCGGCGGCGGCGGTGACCAGGGCGGTCGTCGCCACGCCGACCACCATCAGCAGCAGTCGGGTGCGTTCGACCTTGACGCCCTGGGTGGTGGCGGCGTCATCCCCGAGCTCCATCTGCTTGAGCGCCGGGGCGAGCAGGGCGACCAGGGCCACCACCACCGCGGCGAGGATCAGCACCGGGACCAGGGAGTTCCAGGTCACCCGGTTGATCGAGCCGGCGGACCAGAAGCCGACCATCATGGCGTCCTCCACGTCCGCGCGGGTGATGAGGTAGAAGTTCAGCGACCCGAGGGTCGCCGAGACACCGATGCCCACGATGATCAGGCGGAAACTCTCCACCCTCTTGTTCTTGCGGGCCAGCATGAAGACGATGAAGGCGGTGATGATGCCGCCGATGATCGCGGCGAAGGCGATGTTCCAGTACGCGGTGGTGCCGATGACCAGCATGCACACCGTCACCGCGGTGAAGGAGCCGGCATCGAAACCGATGATGTCCGGCGAACCCAGCGGGTTGCGCGTCATCGACTGGAAGATCGCGCCGCCGATGCCGAGCAGGGCGCCGAAGACGACCGCGGCGATCGCCACCGGCATGCGCCACTCCACCACCACGATGCGGTGGAAGCGGGTCTCGGGCGCGCCGAAGATCGCCTTCGTGATCTGCCACGGGTTCAGCGGGTAGTCGCCCATACCGATCGCGATGATCGCCAGGACAGCGGCGGCGAGGATGAAGGACGCCGCGACGACCGCGAGGCGGACATGGATGCGGTTGCTGGTCTTCGGGGTACGGACCACGACGTTGCGGTAGCCGAAGTCGACCGCGGACTCACTGGTGTTGCGGGCGAGACGTTCTCTGAGGGTCATTCTGTCACTCACAGGCCACTCGCATTCTTCCGGCGGACCAGGGCGATGAGCACCGGGGCACCGATGACGGCGGTGAGGATGCCGACCTCGATCTCACCGGGACGGGCGATGACGCGGCCCAGCGTGTCCGCCAGCAGCACCATGATTGGCCCGCCGAGCAGGCAGTAGAAGAAGATCCAGCGCTGGTCTGGCCCCACGATCCAGCGGACCACATGGGGCACCATGAGGCCGACGAACCCGATGCCACCGGTGAGGGCGGTCGCGCCACCGGCCAGGACGGTCACCGCGAGGATCGTGACGATCCGGGTGCGCACGACCTTCGTGCCGAGCGACGCCGCGAGATCGTCACCCAGGGCGATGGAGTTCAGGTCGGTGGAGACCAGCACCGCCAGCACGAAGCCGAGGAGCAGGAAGGGGATGACGAACTTCGCGTCATCCAGGGAGGTCCGGGCGACCGAGCCGAGGTTCCAGTTGCGGATCGCCTCGAAGGTGTCCGGGTCGATGAGGGTGAGGAAGCTGGTGACGCCGCCAAAGACGGCGCCGAGGGCCACACCGGCGAGCACCAGGGTGGCGGGGTTCGCGCCACGGGCACCACCGGCGACACCGATGACGTAGACGAGGACGGTCGTGGCGGCGGCTCCGATGAAGGAGAACCAGATGTACTGGTTGATGCCGGCAATGCCGAAGATGCCGACACCGACGGTGACCGCCAGGCCGGCACCGGCGTTGACGCCGAGGATGCCGGAATCGGCGAGCGGGTTACGGGTCAGGGCCTGGATCAGGGCACCGGCCAGGGCGAAGGCCGCACCGGTGAGAATGCCGATGACGGTGCGGGGTAGGCGCTGGTCCCAGACGATCCAGGACGCCTCGTTCTCACCGCGGTGCCAGATCGCGTCCCACACGTCGGCGTAGGGGATCGGGTTCGCGCCGTTGGCGAGACTCAGGAGGAAGGCGACGACCAGGGCGGCGGCCAGTCCGATGAGTCCGATGGTGCGGCGGGCGTAGAGGGTGTTCTTCTGCGGCGGATCGGCGGGAGCAGTGTCGGGGCCGGGGCCGTCGTCGGGTGGCGCACCCGGAGGGGTGCCGGTCGTCTGTTGTGTCATCTCTGTCTGTCTGTCTGCTGCTGTTCGTAGTGCGTGGACGCTTCGGTACATGTGCGTCGGTGGGAAGACCGGTCCACCAGTCCCGCCCATCGAAACCACATCTGACATGAGGGGAGGCTACCCGCAGTCATCTGTTCAGGGTAGCCCACTGACTTTTCACAGAGTTGCTCAGGTATGAGGTGTTTTTAGCATGAACCGAACATTTTCTTTTGTCACCCCCGAAAAGTCCCCCCTCCCCCCAGTGGCCTCTGGCTGCCCCTAGTGACCCCGCCCCATGGTCACGAGTTGGCGCGGACCACCGCACCACCGTCAACGGCCTCCGACAGGTCGGCGAGGAAGCCCTCATCGAGCGCCCACCGGATACTCAGCGGGCTGGGTGCATTGGTGGCCATGGCCAGCGCCTCGTTCTCGAGGATGCAGTACCGCCCGTCCCGGATCGGCGACCACCGTGCCATGGCCGGGTTCTCCAGCGTGTTCTCCGTGTAGTCCGGCCCACTGGACCAGGCGACGAAGAGGTCTGCGTCGAGTTTTCCGATGCTCTCCAGGCTGACTGCGCCACTGAAGTCGTCCGGCTTGTCCAGCCCCAGCTCCTTCGCCAGGTTCGGGCTGTCGACCAGACCGAACTCCCGGAGGAAGGCGACGCGCGGATCGTCGGAGACGTAGAGGCCGACCTCAGGGCCGTTGCCCTCGAAGGTCAGTCCGTAGAGGAAGGACGCCCCCTTCAGGTTCGGGTACTTCGCCGCCTCGGTCGCCATGGCGTCCTCAGTCCCGGAGACGAGGTCGGCGACCCTACCCTCCTCACCGAGGGCCTTCGCGACGACGCCGGTGAGATCCTGCCAGCTCCCGGACATCCAGGGCGACTTCTGATAGGCCACGGTCGGAGCGATCCTGCTGAGCTTGGCGTACTCGTCATCGGTCACCCCCGAGTGCGGGGCGAGGATGAGGTCCGGTTCCAGGGTGGCGATTTCCTCGATGTCCAGGGTGCCGTCATCCTTGTTGGTGATCTCCGGCATGTCACCGCCGATCACATCCTCGACCTGGTGGCGGAACCACGGACTGAAGCCCTCATCGTCTCCACCCCAGGTACGGTCCACGCCGACCGGCGCGACACCGAGCGCGGCGACGATGTCGTGCGTCATCCAGCCGACGGTCACGATCTTCTCCGGCTTCGCCGGGATCACGGTCTCGCCGTAGACGTGCTCCATGGTGACCGGGAAGTTGCCGTCACCGTCACCGGTGGCCGTAGCGGCGTCCTCACCGTCATCGGACGAGCAGGCCACCGCCACGCTCAGGGTCACGGCGGCGAGCAGCGTGGCCGCCACCCGTCGCATCAGGGACGCCGGGCGGCGCGGAATTGTCGTCGTTGAACTCATTGAATCTCCTCAGGGTAGGTTCACCTCAGGAGAGACTAGTAGTGCTGATGAGCGTCGGGACGACAAGGATCTTCGCACACCGGACACCGTCTGACGTGCGCATACCCTGTGCTATCGTCCGTTCCCGCCACCACTGACCGAGGAGGACCCCGTGACATCCCCCGTATCGCTGACCCGCGGATTCCTGCTCGCCACCCACAGTTTTCCGGTGCCGGGGTCCACCACCTGGCATGAGAGGCACCACGATGTCCACGAACTGTTGTGGACGGCATCAGGCACCGCCACCCTCACCGCGGAGGGAAAGGTCTGGACTGTCCCTCCGAGCCTGTGCGTCTGGATACCCGCGGGGACCGTGCACAGTGTCTCCACGACCGGACCCGCCGACGTGAAGGCGACGTATGTCGCCACCACGTCACCGTCCACATCTCCGGTGGCAGACAGCACCACCGGGGTG
>NZ_JBQQOC010000043.1:0-10779 GCF_052264515.1 Candidatus Corynebacterium faecigallinarum | reverse complement strand
AGATACCCCTGACACCGTGGAACTGGAACTGTCGGTGGCTGAGGAGCCCGGCTGGCCCTGGCCCTTCCACCTGTCTGTGGTCTACCGGGTCAACGACTCCGGGCTACAGGCGTCCTTCGCGATGCGCAATGATGCCGATGCACCGATGCACCGATGCACCGATGCCCGCGGCCTGCGGATTCCACCTGTATCCCTCGGCGCGGGGAGCGGCGACCGACGATTGCACGCTGATGATCCCGGACCACCGGTTGCTCCCGCTGGACGGCCGCGGGCTTCCGGCGGGACCGGAGCAGGACGATGTGGATGTGCTGCCGGACTGGGACAACCCACTGGCCGGCACGCTGCTCGACCACTGCCTGCACCTGGTGCCGACTGAGCAGGATCCGCAGTTCGTCCTGCGTGGCCCCGACGGTGCTGGCGTGGCGCTGACAACCTCCCTGGAACTGTCCTGGGTCCAGATCTTCACACCGGACGCCTCCGCCGGCATGCCCTATCCGGGACGTGCGGGCGGCAGGGCGGTGGCGGTGGGCACCGCCGGACGCACTGAATTCCGGTACCGACCTCAGCGTCCTGGTCCCTGGTGAGAGCCTGCGGTGTTCCTGGCGCGTCGACGTGATCGAAAAAGTCACTGAACAGGAGAACGGTTGAGCAGACATCCCATGAAAATCACGTCCACCCACCTGGCCGACGGCCGGGAACTGATCTACTTCGACGACGATCCGGGCGTCCTGTCAGGTCAGGTCACCCGGGAGCTTGTCGACCACCGCGACCTGCCGGAGTCGGTGACCGAGTCCGAGATGCGTCGAGATCCGCTGACCGGGGAGTGGATCACCTACGCCGCCCACCGCAACAACCGTACGTTCATGTCCCCGGCGAACGAGAACCCGCTGGCACCGACCACGCCCGGCAACCTGCCCACCGAGATCCCCGCCGACGACTACGACGTGGTGGTCTTCGAGAACCGTTTCCCGTCCTTCTCGACCAGGATCGCCATGCCGGACGACCCGGCCGACTACCCGTGGACGGTCGACGGGGAGGAGCTCTTCCCACGTCGCCCGGCGGCCGCCCGCTGCGAGGTCATCTGCTTCACCCCGGACGCCACGGCGTCCGGCGTCCAGCGTGCGGCCGATCAACTCGGCGGTGCCACGGGGGTGGCCCTGTTCATCGGCATCGGCTTCTCCCCGGTGTTGACCGGGGGAGCGGACACGCTGGCGCCGTATGTGCTCAGCGCGGCACTGGCGGTGGTGGGCCTTGCCGCCGGTGCGGTGGTGGTGCGACGGGCCATCGTCCCCGAGCGGACGGGCGCAGGGACGCCGGCCGCTCAGCAGTCGTAGTACAGCTCGAAGTCCAGGGTGGTCGGACGCAGCAACGCCGGGGTGATCTCGTTGTCCATCTTCTCGGCGATGTAGCTCTCGATCAGGTCCTCACTGAACACGCCGCCAGCGGTGAGGAAGTCATGGTCCTCCCGCAGGGCGTTGAGCGACTCCACGAGCGTGGTGGGTGTGGTCGGGATGCCCTCCGCCTCCTCCGGGGGAAGCTCGTAGAGGTCCTTGTCGATCGGTGCGGTCGGCTCAATCCGGTTGAGCACACCGTCCAACCCGGCCATCATCGCCGCGGTGAACGCCAGGTAGGGGTTGCCGGACGGGTCGGGTGCGCGGAACTCGATGCGCTTGGCCTTCGGGCTGGCCCCGGTGGCGGGGATACGGATCGCCGCCGAGCGGTTCTCCGCCGAGTACACCAGGTTCGTCGGTGCCTCGAAGCCGGGGACCAGCCGGTGGTAGGAGTTCATCGTCGGGTTGGTGAACGCCAGCACCGACGGGGCATGCTTAAGCAGGCCTCCGATGTAGTGGCGGGCCATGTCCGACAGTCCGCCGTAGCCGGACTCGTCGTAGAACAGCGGGGCACCGTCCTTCCACAACGACTGGTGGATGTGCATGCCGGAACCACCGTCGCCGGCCAGCGGCTTGGGCATGAAGGTCGCGGACTTGTTGTGCGCCTTCGCGGTGTTCTTGATGACGTACTTGAAGGTCTGCAGGTCATCGGCGGCATGCAGCAGCGTGCTGAACTTGTAGTTGATCTCCTGCTGGCCACCACTGCCCATCTCATGGTGGGCGCGCTCCACCTCGAAGCCGAGGTCGATGAGGTTGTCGGCCATGGTGTTGCGCAGGTTCTGCAGGTGGTCGTAGGGGGCGGTGGGGAAGTAGCCGCGCTTCTGCCGGACCTTGTGGCCCAGGTTGATGGTGCCGTCCGGGTCGGTGAGCTTGCCGGTGTTCCACCAGCCCTCCTCAGAGTCCACGATGTGGAAGGAGGAGTTGCTGGTGGAGTCGAAGCGGACGGAGTCGAAGATGTAGAACTCCGCCTCCGCACCGAAGTAGCAGGTGTCGGCGACACCGGTGGAGGCGAGGAATTCCTCGGCCTTGCGCGCCACATTGCGTGGGTCGCGGGAGAACGGTTCGCGGGTGCGCGGGTCGTGGACGAAGAACTGGATGTTCAACGTGGTGGAGTCCACGAAGGGGTCGATGTAGGCGGTGGCGAGGTCCGGGAGCAGCAGCATGTCGGACTTCTCCACGCTGGTGAAACCACTGATCGAGGAACCGTCGAAGGCCAGCCCGTCGGTCATGGCCTCCTCGTCGAAGGCGGCGGCGGGGACCGACAGGTGCTGTTCGGTGCCGGGGACGTCGGTGAAACGGACGTCAATCCAGCGGATGCCGTTGTCGGTGATGAACCGTCGCACCCCCTCCGGCGTCGGATCCGACAGGCGGGTGTCGGCCTGGTTGCGGGGCGGTTGGTTGGACGGGACGGCCTGGTCGGCCATGGGGAGGTCACTCCTGACAGTGAGGTTGGTGATGCTGTTGATGATGTTGTTGGTGATGCTGTTGGCTGCGGCGACTGGCAGGACCGGCGGTACCTGCCGCCCGGTTACGTGAGCGCGGGGCTGTCCCATAGGTTCAGCGTGGTGCCGATGTCCTTGGCCACGGCATTGTCGTAGATATCGGACGCCCAGGCGACATCCTCGACGGGCATGCCGCCGATGGAGTAGCAGAAGATCTGGTCGTCACTGGTGCGGCCCGGGGCCTTGCCGGCGGCGATGTCCCCGATGTTGACCAGCTTCTCCTCCGGAAGGGAACCGTCCTTGAACATGTCCCACCAGCGGTTACCGGGGATGCCCAGCAACTGCTCGTAGGTGACGTCCGGCCCGTTCTCCTCGTACCACTCCTGGTAGAGGCCGGTGTAGTCCACGACCAGGTTGGCCTTGTCGCTGCGGATGAAGTCATCGTCCAGTCGGGCGGCGGCGGGCATGAGCAGCAGTGCACCGGGCTTGAGCCAGTCGGTCTTGAAGTACGGGAAGCCGGACGGGCCGTCGGGAGAGGTGGAGGTGCCGGCGATGAGGATGTCGGAGCCCTCGACGGCCTCCTGCTCGGAGTCGACGACGGTGACGTCCTCGATCTGCGGCAGGTTCTCCCGGATCCACTGGGCGGCACGCTCGGTGGAGCCGGCGGAGCGGCCCTTCACCTTCACCTTTTTGATGGTGGGCCGCTGGCTGATCGCGGCGGAGAGGATCGTCCGGCTCATCACGCCGGGGCCGATGATGCCGACGGTCTCGGCGTCCTGCAGTGCCAGGTGCTTGACGCCAACGCCGGGGACGGCGCCGGTGCGGTAGGCCGACAGCAGGTTGGCGGACATCACGGCACGCGGGGCGCCGGTGTCGGCGTCGTTGAGGGTGAAGAGATGGATGGAACGCGGCAGGCCCTTGTTGCGGTTGTCGGTGTTCGACCCGTACCACTTCACGCCGCTGGCGCGGAAGCGTCCACCGAGGTAGGCGGGCATGGCCATGAAGCGACGGTCGGGACCGTCGGCGGGCATGCCCTCGTGGGTGGGGTTCTCAGGGAAGTTGATCTGGGCACCGTGGGAGTTCGCGGACGCTCCGGCCATGCGGTAGTCGCCGTCGGCGAGCAGGACCAGTGTCTCCTCCATGGTGTCGACGCAGGCGGCGATGTCGGTGACGCCGGCGGCGATCATGTCAGGTTCGCTGAGGTAACGGAAGTCGATACGCAGGGAGTCCGTGGCGTTCTCGTTCATGTAAACCTTTCCGGTGCATGACAGGCACCGCTGTTCAAGATGTGTGGATACCTCTGTCGAGCCTACTGATTCCCAGGCTAGGGCTTTCAGACGTGCAATTCCGGGGGGTCTGGCTGCTCTGGACTGGTGCGCCCGATGTGGTATTGTTTGATTGGTCAGTCAGTTAATGGGAGAGGTGCGCAGTGGCGAGGAAAGTCGACCCGGAGAAGGTCGCGCAGAAGAAGGCGGAGATCGCCGAGGCGGCCGCCAGACTCTTCGCGACCCAGGGCTTCGAGAACACCTCCGTCGCGCAGGTGGCGAAGGAGGTCGGCATCAGCCCGGCCAGTGTCTTCTACTACTTCCCGGACAAGGCGTCACTGTTCCGTGCCCCGTTCGAGTCGGACGTCCCGACCGCCGAAACGTTGCTTGCCGAGCACCGAGACTCCACTGACCCGCTGGCGTCCATCCTCGACATCCTCACTACCCTCGCTGCAGAAGCTGCCTACCCGTACGCCCAGGGCATGCTGGTGGAATCACTGCGGCGCATGGGGCACGACCCGGAGCTGATCGCCGCCTCGGAGAAAGCGGCGACCCTACAGAATGCGGCGCTGGCGGACCTGCTGGGCCGTGCGATCCAGTCAGGTCAGGTCGACCCGGCGCTGGATCCGGCGCATACCGCCGGTTGGCTGCTGACCATTGTCGACGCCTGCTACCTCAACGCCGAACCCGGACATGACCCGTCCGCCGAGATGCGCCGCACCGCGCTCGGGTATCTCAACCCCGGTAACCCTGGCAGCCCCGGTAACCCTGGCAACCCCGGCAGGTCCGGCAGCGCTGCCACCGCTCACGAGAAAGGGACCGACCATGCCTGAACCAGCTGCTCCCGACCCACGATCCGGCGCCTCTGCCGCGCCGACCACCATCGCGATCCCGGGAAAGTACACCTGGATCTTCACCGCCGGTGGTGCGGTCGTCGGACTGATCGCCGCCTTCATCGTCGGCCCCGTGGTCGCCTGGCTCCTCGGGCTGATCGGTGACGCCCCCGGCCCACTGCGTCTCGCCGCCGAACTGCCCTTCGTCTGGGCGGTGCCGGTGCTCACCATCATCGGCGCGGTCGCCGGATTCCTCATCGCGGCCAGCTGGGCCGAGGACGCCGGCACCATCGACGTCACTGACGACGGCATCACCGTGCACACGAAGAGCACGGACAGGTTCATCGCCGCCGGTGGCATCGCCACCGTCGCACAGGCGGGGCAGAAGGAGATGGTCATCCTCGACAGTGACGGGCGTGAACTGTTCCGTGGCGGGCTGGAGGAGGAAATGGTCGCCGGACTCCGCGCGGCGCTGGCGGAGCACGGCTACCCGGCGCTGGAAGCATCAGACCCCTTCGATGCCGCCTTCACCACCTGGGTGGACGGCGATGGACGACTGGATCCGGACATCGAGAACCTTCTTCGTGCCCGCCGCCGAGCGCTGACCGACGAGAAGCCGGGTGCTGCGGAGGACGCCCTGGACAGTCTGCGCACGGCGGGGGTGATGGTCCGCGACCGCGACGGACGCCAGCAGTACCGGGTGGTCGGGACTTCCGCCTCCTCGTCCCATGAGGCCGACCACCCCGGCCACTGACCCCGACATTCACACTCATACTTCCGCCTCCCGGTAGTTCGCCACCGACACTGACGCGGTCACCTGACTCCCGCTCCCGGGTGGTTCGTAGGGGTCTAAACCACCAGAGAGTGGGAGTGAGGTGACGGGGAAGGCCGGGGTTAGCGAGCCCCTCGTGCGTCCTACGCCGGGTACTCCATCGGAGCGCCCGGGCCCAGCGGGATCCCCAACGCCCACCAGGCGACGAAGAACAGGAACCAGCCGACCATGATGGCCAGGCAGTAGGGGATCATCATCGACATGATCGTGCCCAACCCGGCCTTCCGGTAGTACTTCAGGATGAAGGCGAAGGCCATGGCGAAGTAGGGGTTCATCGGTGTGACGATGGCGGTCGCGGAGTCGCCGATACGGTAGAGCATCTGGGTGACCTCGGGGGAGATGCCGATGTACATCATCATCGGCACCACGACCGGCGCCATCAGCGCCCACTGCGCCGAGCCGGAGGTGATCATCAGGTTGAGGAACGCCACCATCAGCACGAACAGGGCGAACAGCACCACCGTGGGCAGGTTCCAGCTCTCCAGCAGATTGGAACCCTTGATGGAGATCCAGATGCCCAGGTTGGACGCGTCGAACCAGGCGACGAACTGTGCGACGACGAAGAACAGCACCAGGATCGGCAGCATGGTCTGCAGACCCTGGGCCATGAACTCCGGGACGTCCGTGGACTTGGTGATGGTCTTGACCGTCAGCCCGTAGGCCAGACCCAGGATGAAGAAGATGACCGCGATCGGCACCGCGATATTGGTGATCAGCGGGCTGTCCATCACCGAGCCGCCCTCGCCCTGCAGCGGGGAGCCGGAGACGAACAGCAGCGAGAAGTAGACCGCCATGCAGGCGATGAACACCAGGCCGGTGAGCTTGAGGCCCTTGACCTCGCTCGGGTTCAGCTTCAGGGTGGTGACGACCTCGCCCTTGTCGTCGGTGAAGTTCACCTGGCTGTAGTCCACCGCGTCGTGGTTGACGATCTGGTGGATCTTCTTGTCCATGAAGAACTCGGTCAGCACCGTGATGATTCCGGCGAGCACGACCGACGAGCCGATGACGAAGTAGTAGTTCGACAGCGGGTTGACCTCGTAGTTCGAGTCGACCAGCTGTGCCGCCGAGGTGGAGATACCGGCCAGCAGCACATCGGTGATGTTGAGCAGGAGGGAGGCGTCGAAGCCCGCGGCGGAACCGGCGAAGGCGACGACGGCACCGACGATGGGGGAGCGTCCCAAGGCGTTGAAGGCCATCGCGCCCAGCGGGATTACGATGATGAAGATCGCATCGGAGGCGACCGAGCCGATGATGGCGGTCAGTGCGACAACGAAGGTCAGCGTCTTCGGGCCGGTGCGGGCGACCATGCCGCGCACGGCGGCGGAGATCAGCCCGGCATGTTCGGCGACGGCGACACCGAGCATCACGGTGATGATCACGCCCAGTGGCGGGAACTCGGTGAAGTTGGTTACCGCGTCGGTGACGATCATCTGCAGGCCGTCGACGCTGAGCAGGTTCTCGACCTCGACGATCTCGCCGGACTCGGGGTCCTCGGCGGACATGCCGATGAGGGAGCCGATCCAGCTCAGTAGGAGGACGACGCCGCCCAGGCAGACGAACAGCCAGAAGGGGTTCGGTAGAAGGTTGCCGAGGCGTTCGACGACGCCGAGGAACCCTGGGGTGCGGTTCTCCCCGTGTTTCTCCCGGTACTTCTCGGACCGTTTCTCGGCCCGTGTCTTCGTGGCGGCGTCGGTTGTCCCGGTCGGGGGCTTCTGGGACGTGTCTGGCGAGTCGGTGGACGTGGGCTGAGGATTCTCTGGAGAGCTCTCTGATGAAGTCATTGTTTGCGGAGACTACCAATTGGAGAGCCCACGCGCAGTCGGCCCTCGGCAGCTCCGGACTTCAACCACGCCAGCCCCATCAGTCACATCCGTTTCATTTGCCACAGTGGTCGGGTACGGTAGCTGGGTGATCACTTTCGACAAGGTCTCCAAGACATACCGGACCTCGACCCGCCCCGCCTTGCGGGATATCTCGGTGGACATCGAGAAGGGGGAGTTCGTCTTCCTCATCGGCCCGTCCGGCTCGGGTAAGTCGACGTTCCTCCAGCTGATGATCCGTGAGGAGGAGGTCGACAGCGGCAACCTGCACGTCGCCGACTTCCACGTCAACACCCTGCCGAAGCGGCGCGTCCCACAGCTGCGCCAGAAGATCGGCTACGTCTTCCAGGACTTCCGACTGCTGCCCAAGAAGAACGTCTACGACAACGTCGCCTTCGCCCTGGAGGTCACCGGCCGACGCCGCGAAGCCATCGACAAGGCCGTGCCCGAGGTGCTCGAGATGGTCGGCCTGGCCGGCAAGGGCCAGCGCATGCCCGACGAGCTCTCCGGCGGCGAGCAGCAGCGCGTCGCCATCGCACGCGCCACCGTGAACCGTCCGCTCGTCCTGCTCGCCGACGAGCCGACCGGCAACCTCGACCCGGACACCTCCGCCGAGATCATGGCCCTGCTCACCCGGATCAACCGGGGGGGCACGACTGTGGTGATGAGTACCCACGACGATGTCGCGGTGGACTCCATGCGCAAGCGCGTCCTGGAACTGCACAACGGCAAACTGGTCCGTGACGACGCCCACGGCGTCTACGCGGTCGGACGATAGAGGATAGGGAGAACGCACCATGAAGATTCGCTTCGTCCTCAAGGAAGCCCTCAGCGGGCTGACCCGCAACGTGACCATGACCGTCGCCATGATCATCACCACGGCCATCTCACTGGCGCTGTTGGCCACCGGTGTGCTGATCACCAACATGACCGCCGACACCAAGGAGCTCTACCTCGACCGCATCGAGGTCATGGTTCAGCTCGACGACGACACCTCCGCCGATGACCTGGACTGCTCCAGCCCCACCTGCGCCGACGTCCGCAGCACACTGGAGGACAATGACGACGTCCAGTCCCTGACCTTCCGTAACAAGGAGCAGAGCTACCAGCGCTTCGTCGAGGTCTTCGGTGAGTCCGACCCGCTGCTCGTCGAGCAGACCTCGCCGGACGCCTTCCCGGCCGCGCTGCATGTCCGCCTGGCTGATCCGCTGGACACCAGTGCGATCGACGAGATCGCGGAGATGGACGGTGTCGCCACCGTCGTCGACCAGGGTGATGACCTGCGTGGGGCGACGAAGAACCTGGACGCGGTGCGTAACGCCAGTTTCGTGCTCGCCGCCGTGCAGGCCGTCGCCGCAGTGTTCCTCATCATGAACATGGTGCAGCTCGCCGCCTTCTCCCGCCGCCACGAGATCAGCATCATGCGCATGGTCGGTGCGACCCGCTGGTTCACCCAGGCCCCGTTCGTTCTGGAGGCCGTCATCGCCTCACTCATCGGCTCGGTGATCTCGGTCGGTGTGCTGCTGCTGGCGAAGTCCACCCTGCTGGACTCCGCCCTGTCCTCGCTCTACGACGCCAACCTCATCGCGCGGATCACCACCGGCGACATATGGGTGATCGCCCCCTTCGTCGTCGTCATCGGTGCGCTGATCGCCGGGGTCACCGCGCAGGTCACCCTGCGCTGGTACGTCAAGAAATAGCGGGGGCGGACCGGATCGGGCGGGGAATGGCCGCCACGTAGGACGAACCGGTAAACTCGGACGACGCTATGGCGAAGAAGAGCACACCGGTGGATTCCGGACGAAGCAAGGGCGCGAAGACCGCCAAGGCCGGTAAGTCCGGCATGGTCGCCGGCGGCAAGGGCGGTAAGCCGTTGACCGTCGCCACCAACCGCAAGGCCCGGCACGACTACCGCATTCTCGACACCGTCGAGGCCGGTATCGCCTTGGTCGGTACCGAGGTCAAGGCGCTGCGCGAGGGCAAGGCGTCCCTCGTCGACGCCTTCGCCACCATCGACGACGGCGAAGTGTGGCTGCGTAACCTGCACATCCCCGAGTACGCCCAGGGGACGTGGACGAACCACGCCCCACGGCGGGTGCGGAAACTCCTGCTGCACCGCGGTGAGATCGACTCGCTGATGGGCAAGGTCCGCGACGGCAACAACACCCTGGTACCGCTGTCGTTGTACTTCGTCGACGGCCGGATGAAGGTCGAGTTGGCGCTGGCCACAGGTAAGCAGGAGTACGACAAGCGCCAGGACATCAAGCGCCGTACCGAGGAGCGCGAGGTGACCCGTGAGATGGGTCGACGGATCAAGGGAATAAAGGGTTGATCTGGTAGCGTTACACCTACTACCGTCGCCGAGCTTTCCGGCGGTGGGGCTGTGCTTCGGCGTACCGCGGCACGGCGATGACCACGGGGTTGATTTGGTTTCGACTCTGTACATCGAGCCAGGGGAAGCGTGCCGGTGCAGGCTGGAGACCACCGTAAGCGTCGCAGCAACCTATAGGCGCCGAGAAGAACACTCAGCGCGACTACGCTCTCGCTGCTTAATCAGCGAAGCGTGTCTGTCAGCCCGGGCTTGTCCCTGACCCGGTTCCTGGCATCAGCTAAGGGACTTGACGCTGCCGTCCCGTCGTCCGGACGAGCAGCGGACATCGCAGGACGACTGGGCTCATCATCCGGGCATGTCCGCCTGACCCGGAGAGCCGAGTAGAGATCACCGTGGACTGCGCACGGAGAAGCCCTGGCGAGGTTGCAGAGGACCCGGGTTCAATTCCCGGCAACTCCACCGATACGCCCCCTGACCAACACCAGGTCAGGGGGTTTTTCTTCGTTCTGCTGGTTGTTGGAGGGTTAATGGTCAGAATGTGTGTCTACTGAGGGCGTGTCACCGGCCGACCCAGCCTTTTTGCACTCCCATAGAGGGGACAACAACCACTTTCGATCGGCTCAGAGGATTCTCGATCGAAAGTGGTTGTTCTGGTCCACACAGTGGCCTTCAGTGGTGTACTCGCGGCCTACCCCCCTCTCTCTGGACCCCGGCGGACTTCACTGGATCGTCGGTGATGGCACGGTGATACTCGCCCGCTCATCTGCGGCGGGAGGGTTGTCGGGTACGCATGCGGGTGGTGTTTTGTCACGTACCCTGGGCGAATAGCTGTCCGGGAGCTATTATCCTGTCTTTTCGCCGGGG